>CAXMNO010000200.1:0-5550 GCA_964194655.1 uncultured Acidimicrobiia bacterium | reverse complement strand
CCGAAACGCCGCGCACGTCCTTCATCAGTTCAGGATACTTATCGTGCATCAGCTGTGTCAGGTCACCACCGTCATCCAGCAACATGTTGGGGTGCCAGCCATCTGGGCCTGAGATCGTCTGCTCGACGCACCACACGTATTCCTCCTCGCTTTCACCTTTCCAGGCGAAAACCGGAACCTCGGTCGCGGCAATGGCAGCGGCGGCATGATCTTGGGTCGAAAAGATATTACACGACGACCAGCGAACTTCAGCGCCAAGCTCGGCCAGCGTTTCGATCAGCACTGCTGTTTGAATGGTCATGTGCAAACAGCCGGCAATCCTCGCACCAGCCAGCGGCTTGGCAGCGCCATATTGTTCGCGGATTGCCATAAGACCAGGCATTTCACCCTGCGCGATTTCAATTTCCTTGCGCCCCCAATCGGCGAGCGAAATATCAGCTACTTTGTAATCATTGAAATCGGTCATCTGGTTCATTCCTATTCCTAAAGCCATCTGCGGGCGAGCGAACTAAAATTTATTGCGAAGTGCATGAAATTGTCGGCAGGTGATGTAACAGCGAGACCCACCCAGGGCAAGGCTTACGAAGGGGCAATTAGAGGGTGAAATTATCCTGTCGCGTCGTTGAAGTCATCAATCAGCATGGCGATACGCCCGGTATCGACTTGATCCATGATCATCTGCGCGCGCCTTGTGGCGGCTTGCATATCCAATTTGAGGATCCGGTTTTTGACGCGCGGTATGGCATTCGCGACCATTGAGAGATCGCGCACCCCCAATCCCAGCAGCAAAGCGGTATAGCGCGGGTCACCCGCCATTTCACCACAGACCGAGACTGGAATGCGTGCGCGAAGGGCCGCATCCACCGAGAACTGGATAAGCCGCAGAACAGCCGGATGCAGCGGATTATAAAGATGTGCGACTTGATCCTCACTGCGATCGATCGCAAGGGTATACATCGTTAGATCATTGGTCCCGATGGCAAAAAAGTCGGCCGTTTTGGCGAGCGCATCGGCTGCCAAGGCAGCCCCTGGCACCTCGATCATGACACCGATTTGCGGCAAGGTTTCTGGAATGGGGGCGCCGCGCCGCCGCAGGCGTTTGGCTGTTGCTTCCAATGCCTTGCGAACTTCGCGCACCTCCTGCGTTGTCGAGATCAAGGGAAGCAAAATCCGCAAAGGACCATGCACATTGGCGCGTAAGATCGCGGCAAGCTGTGTATCAAGGAGTTTTCGTTCCTTAAGCGAGAGGCGAATAGCCCTTAAGCCCAGCGCCGGATTGGGGCTCTCCGCCAACTGGTCGCCAAGGGAAAACGCGAGCTTCTCACCCCCAATGTCAAGCGTTCGCACGGTCACCATGCGACCATCCATACCAGAAAGGATTTCCGCTAGGGCCGCATACTGTGTTTCTTCATCCGGCAGTGTCTTGCGGTTCATGAATAAAAATTCCGTGCGAAGAAGCCCAACCCCTTCCGCACCAACCGAGAGTGCCTGAGTAACCTCGCGTGGGAATTCGAGATTGGCTTGAAGCGAAACCCGTTCCTTATCGACTGTCTGCGCGCTGACATCACGCAACCGGGCCAAGATCTTGGCTTCACGAGCGATTGCCTTCAAGCGACCCTTGTATTCCTCGAGACGCTTTGCTGAAGGATTGACGATCACCAAGCCATTTGTGCCATCGACCACGACTTGATCATCGTTCTTCAAATCGCGTGTGAGGTCTGGAACACCCAA
Organism: uncultured Acidimicrobiia bacterium; assembly: GCA_964194655.1. Lineage (GTDB taxonomy): Bacteria > Pseudomonadota > Alphaproteobacteria > Kiloniellales > Kiloniellaceae > JAJFGK01. The sequence continues at coordinate 3,819 of CAXMNO010000200.1, read as the reverse complement.
CACCGCTGGCAAACCCAAAGAGCGGGCCATAATCGCCGTATGTCCCTCGGCACCGCCAAGCACCGTCGCGAAGCCCGCGACCTTTTGTGGATCCATCAGGGCCGTGTCGGCGGGCGTAATTTCCTCGGCAATAATAATGCTCAGACTATTGAGGCTTTCGAAGGAGGCAAGCTCACTCGCCGTCAAGCCGCGCACAATTCGGTGCCCGACCTCTCTCACCTCCTGTGCACGAGTGCGCAAATAGGCATCATCCATGTCGGCAAAATCTTGCGTGATAACCGCGAGCACAGCCATCACGGCAGCTTCGGCGTTGCGCTTATCGACCGTTATAGAACGCTCAATCCCGCCGATGAGGCGCGAAGAATTCAGCATTTGCATGTGCGCATCCAAGAGATATCCAAGCTCTTCAGCCGCGGCCCCGTGGAAAGAAAGCGCTTTAGCCTTCAGCTTTTTGACCTGACGGATTGCCTTCGCGACGGCAGCGCGAAACCGCTTTAGTTCATCGTCAAGCTTATCATCGGGCACCTGATACTCGGGAATATTCAGATCACCCGATTCACGCAAATGGACAGGGCCGATGGCAACACCCGGCGAAGCCCCGAGGCCTTCGTATATTCTCTCGTGGATTTTCGGCTTCGCGCTCACATCATTCCTCGTGGAACTTGTCCTCAACCAACCGCACCAAGGCGATTAACGCAGCAGAGGCATCGGGACCTTCTGAGCGAATTTCGATTTCGCTGCCAGGGGCCGCTGCCAGCATCATGAGACCCATAATCGAACCCCCAGGAACCTCGACATCGTTTTTGAAAACCGTTACCTCAGCCTCAAAGGTCTCTGCCAGTTTGACGAACTTCGCAGCCGCGCGCGCATGCAAGCCGCGCTGATTGGCGATGGTAACTTTTCGCGCCGATGTCTCATTCATTATGCTACGCGCTTCAGTCATCACTGGACTTCGGAGGAGAGAAGCTGGGAAGCAACGTTAATGTACTTTTTACCCGCTTCCTGCGCCTGGGTGACGGCGCTTTGCAAAGAGCTCGACGCCCTTAGTCCAGCCAATTTGATCAGCATCGGCAGATTGATGCCGGCAATAACCTCGACCGGACCTTGTCCTAGAACCGAAATAGCCAGATTGGATGGCGTGCCGCCAAACATATCCGTCAAGATCACAACGCCGTCACCCTCGTCTGTCTGCTGAACACAGTCGATGATGTCTTGGCGGCGCTCTTCCATGTCATCTTCTGGGCCGATACATACAGTACAGATTTTATTCTGCGGCCCGACGACGTGCTCAAGTGCACGGACGAATTCCTTCGCCAAATCCCCATGGGTGACCAAAACCATCCCGATCATGGCACAACTTTCCTCATTTGCTTCCTCACTTTCAGACCGCTCCGGGGACGGCCGCCGGATTCAACCTGAATTCAAGCTTCCCTCGCTAATCGCGAAATTTTCTCAGTCTTAGCGTGTTTTACCCCGATTTGATGAGATAATCACGCCCCTTCTTTCCCCTGCAACCAAGTAGTATTAATCCGCCACACCAATCAAATCATGGTCCCCGGCTTACCTTTCAAGTCATGAAGACTTTTGCCATCACGCTCGATATCGCGATGAAGCACGGCCACTTTCGTACCCCCCTTCATCAAACGTGCCGCTAGAGCCTCCGCCATGGCAACCGAGCGATGTCGACCGCCAGTGCAGCCAATAGCAACAGTCAAATAGCTTTTACCCTGCTCTTCGAAAAGACATGTTACAGGAACCAGCAAATCCTCAAGATTTTCTAAAAAGGGCGCAAATGCCGCATCACGCGCAACAAAGGCGGATACGGCGGTATCTCGCCCGCTCAAGGGTTTGAGATCCGTTTCATAATGCGGGTTCGCCAAGAAACGGACGTCGAAGAGGAAATCTGCATCGCGCGGAACGCCTTCGCGAAAAGAAAATGACGTAATAAATACCAGCATCGCCGCCCGATCTTCCAATCCAAGCCGGGCCGTCAAAGCCTGACCGAGCGCTGTTGGGGAAAGCGTTGAACTATCGAATAGAAAATCCGCATTCTCACGAAGAGGCTGCAATAGCCGCCGTTCAGCATCGATACCATCTGCCACCGGGCGATCCTCGCCCGCCAAGGGATGGGGGCGACGCGTTGCCATAAAGCGGCGGATCAAAGTCTCATTGCTGCAGTCGAAGAACAACAATCGAGGCTTTAGCCCCCACCTCTTAGTCAAGGCTTGGATCTGATCCAAGAATGGCTCGGCTGCAAAATCGCGCGAGCGAATATCAATCCCAACCGCCAATTTCCGGCCTAAGCCGCTGCGCGAAACCAAACGTGGCAGGAGATCCAGCGGTAAGTTATCAACGGCCTCGAAACCGCAGTCTTCCAGTATTTTTAGCGCGGTGGATCGCCCGGCCCCAGAAAGTCCCGTCACCAAGATGACATCACCATTCTCGGATTTCCGGGCCGACTTTGGATCTTCTACGACATTCTCGCGGTCAGTACCAACGGCATCGCTAAGGGCGAGTTCCAGCTTAATTGGCGTTGATGAATCGAAGGGGTCACATGCTATAAGCGGCAATGAAACGCCGGCAATCGGTATTTCCTGCGGCTCCGGCAAACGCTCCAATTCATGTCTAGGCTTCAAATCCACAATCAGGCGAACGGGCATCTCGCCCGTGATGGGCAGCTTTTTGATACCAAGCCCTCTCACCTCTATCTTGCCTTCGATACTGTCAGGAGCCGTCGCGAAAAGTACGCCACCACGTACCTGGATCGCGGTCTGATCATCGGCGACGAGAGACCATCCCCGGTCGATCAACCTCAAACCGAGATCGGATTTGCCGCTGCCTGATGCGCCGCGCAGCAAAACCGCGGCGCCCGTTAAAGCGACTGTTGTGGCGTGGATAAGTTCAGCCTTCACAATTAAATTCCTAAAGTCGAGCTCCTTTGGTCGCAAAGCGCTCTCAACCCTAAGGGTGATTTAGTATCGAATCGAGTGCTGGCAAAACGATCTTAAACCGAGCACCACTAATATTTCCTTGAGCATCACGTCGATTTTCAGCACTAATCAAACCGCCGTGGGCATCCATGATCTGCTTGGAAATAGATAGGCCGAGCCCGGAATGCGTGCCAAATTTCTCAGCTGATGGCCGTTCGCTGTAAAAACGATCGAAAATGGCTTCTAGTTTTCCTTCCGGCAGCCCTGGTCCGTCATCCTCAATGAGAACTTGGATCATCTCGCCTTGGCGGGCTGCAACCATCCGAATTGTTCCGCCTGGTGGACTAAAGGTAATCGCATTCGAAATTATATTTCTAAAGACCTGGCCCAAGCGCCCTTCGAGCCCCTGGACAAAAAGGGCGGCACCTTCAGGCACGCGCAATTCGAAGCGTACTGCCTCGCCACCATCTTGAGCGCCGGAGATTTGGTGCACCTCCACCAACGTCGATAAAAGTATAGCGAGATCGACGTCCTCAAGCTCCGCACGGGAAAGTTCCGCATCCAAGCGCGATGCATCGGAAATATCGGTGATCAAACGATCGAGTCTTTCAACATCCTCTACGATGATGGTCATGAGTTTTCGCTGCTGATCGGGATCCTTGATGCGCGAAACTGTCTCGACCGCGCTTCGGAGCGAACTCAGCGGGTTCTTGATCTCATGAGCAACATCAGCAGCGAACCCCTCGATTGCGTGAAGGCGGGCACGTAAGGCGGCGGTCATTTCGCGTAGAGCCCCAGAAAGATCGCCGATTTCGTCACCTCTGCTGGTGAAATCGGGAATCAGGCCGGTGCGCCTTCCCGCGAGATCGCCCAATCTCAACGCGTACGC
>CAXMNO010000199.1:0-4651 GCA_964194655.1 uncultured Acidimicrobiia bacterium | reverse complement strand
GGAATTGGCGCCAGGCCTGCATATGCTAAACGGCAAAGGCGGCAATATCGCAGCCTCGGTGGGCGAAGATGGGTTGCTCGTCGTTGATGCGCAGTTTGCCCCCTTAAGCGAGCGCATTCTTGCCCGTCTGGCTGAATTGGGCGATGGGCCGCCGCGCTATCTCATCAACACCCATTGGCATGGCGACCACACAGGGGGAAATGCCAATTTCCGTGCCGCTGGGCTGGAGATCATTGCCCACGAACGGGTGCGTGAGCGTCTCTTAAAGCGCCATCATGGCGAGGCTGCGAAAAATGGCACCTTTGTCTCCGCCGATAATCTTCCGTCCTTGACGTTCAGTAACGAAATATCCCTGCATTTGAATGGCGAAGTGGTGCGCATCATTCCAGTTGGGGCTGGGCATACGGATGGCGATTCCATCGTGCATTTTACCGGATCTAACGTGATCCATATGGGTGATACCTATTTCAATGGCCTCTATAGTTTTTTTTGACAGATCGAGTGGTGGAACTTTCGAAGGCTTGATCGCGGCTTTGGATAGGGGCTTGGCTCTGGCAGCTCCCGATACGAAAATAATCCCTGGTCACGGGGCGCTCTCAAGCAAAGATGAACTGCAAAGGCATCGTGATCACTTGGTTGAAATCAAAAATCGCGTGCAAGAAGCGATAAAGGCAGGAACGCGTAAGCAGGACTTTATCGCATCCAAGCCAACGGCCGATATGGATGCGGCTTATGAAGGGAACTACCGGGTCATGGCGCCGGAAAAATTCCTAGCGATTGCGTGGGATGATTTAGCTTCGTGAAGCCCTTTTCCGGCGCGGACTTTGAGGAGTATGTTTTTCCTGTAACCTGGGAAAAGGTGGGGAGTGAAAATGACAAATTCGTTTAATCAACCTCTCAGCGGGAACGACATGCCACGCTTTGGCGGGCCTGCGACAATGATGCGTCTGCCAACTCAAGAGAGCGCGGCTGGGCTTGATGTCTGTTTTGTGGGAGTGCCTTTTGATATCGGCACCTCGAACCGCGCAGGCGCGCGCTTCGGGCCACGGCAGATCCGTGCTGAATCGGCTATGCTTCGTCCCTATAATGTTGCAACGCGCGCGGCACCCTTCGACTCGCTTCAAGTCGCAGACATCGGTGATATTGCGATCAACACTTATAACGTCGAAAAGTCGGTCGCGATCATTGAAGCCGCCTACGATGAGATACTCTCGCACGACACCAAGCCTTTGACCATCGGCGGTGATCACACGATCGCCTTGCCGATTTTGCGGGCCTTGAAGAAAAAATATGGCCCTGTTGGCATGGTGCATATCGATGCGCATGCCGACATCAACGATTCGATGTTTGGGGAGCGGATTACTCACGGCACGCCGTTTCGCCGCGCGGTGGAGGAGGGGTTGCTCGACGGGCCACGCGTGGTGCAAATCGGATTGCGCAGCTCCGGCTATGCCGCGGATGATTTCGATTGGCCGCGCTCTCAAGGTTTCCGGGTCGTGCAGGCCGAGGACTGTTGGCACAAATCCCTAACCCCCCTGATGGAGGAAGTCCGCGCGCAATTGGGGTCAGGACCGGTCTATATTTCTTTCGACATTGATGGTCTGGATCCGGCCTATGCGCCGGGCACAGGGACACCTGAGATTGGTGGGCTTACCACGCCACAAGCTTTGGAGATTTTACGTGGCTGTCGCGGTCTTGATATCGTTGGTGGTGACTTGGTCGAGGTTGCGCCGCCCTATGACCCTTCTGGGAATACCGCATTAACCGGAGCTAATTTGCTATTTGAAATGCTCTGCGTGTTTCCGGGTGTTCACTATCGCAATTGATCGAGGGATCATTAAAAGTGCTCTAGTGCATGTCTTTGTGCAGGGCGTGGACTTTGTTTTCTCGTTTCCTGGCGATGGCGATCTCGTTTTTCAGGTGGGGGGGATCGCTAATAGGTAAATTCAGAGTAAAGCGTGATCCCACGCCGGCTGTGCTCTCAACCGTGATGTTGCCACCGAAGGCCGAGGCGAGGTCGCTTGCTATCGAGAGGCCAAGACCACGCCCGTCGCCAATTTGTTGTGCTTCTGTCGTCTGAACATTGCGTTTGAAGATGCGCTCCCGGTCTTCTTGGCGAATGCCTATTCCTGTATCTGAAACAATCAGGCGAAGAGCCACACCCTCGTCAATTTCGGCACTGAGTGTCACCTTGCCGCCTTCAGGCGTGTACTTGATTGCGTTCGTCACGAGATTAAGCAAAATCTGCCGAAGTTTTCTCTGTTCGATGCGAATAGGCGGCAAATCTCTGGGAAGGCGATCTATAAGCGTAACCTGCTCGCAGCGCGCCGTATCCTCAAGAACCGAAAGGGTAAAACGGGCGACCAAGGAGGGGTCGACTGACTCGGTGGCGAGGTGTGTCTCCTTATCCCCTCCGGTCTCGGCAAGTTCCAGCAAGTCTTCAATGACCTCAAGAAGGTGTGCGCCACTTTCGTGAATGAGCCGCGCATATTCGCTGTATTGTTCCAAATCGGTGCCGACGCGCTGGTCGCGAATGATTTCTGAAAAGCCTAGGATAGCGTTCAATGGTGTTTTCAGTTCGTGCGCAAGAGGCCCCAACTTGTAGCGGTTCTCGTTGCTCTTGGCTTCAAGCAGTGCTTCATCAGTGCTTCGGTTGTATTCCAGCTCATCCTTGCGCTTGAGAGCGATTTCAAGCAGACCCAAAAGGCGCTGATTGGCCTCGCTGTCCTCCGCATCGTAAAGCTCACGCGAAGGCATTTGGACGGCGGTGCCCCGAAAACCCATGAATTGACCATCGCTGTCATCGTAGTAGGGAAGGCCGTTGACCAAAATGAGACGTGTGCTTCCCCCTCTTTCAGTAACCTGCACCCGATGATGGCGAAAGGATTGCCGGCCCAACAACATGGAGTGGAGTGAGCAGGCGGCGACCTCGTTACCCTTTGGCGCAGGCTTGAAGAGGTCCCAAAGCGTTTTGCCATAAAAGTCTTCACCAGGGCGTCCAAGAATAGTGGAGAAGCCAGAGGAGAGCGCAGCAATTTTGAAATTGCTATCGCATTCCCAAGTCCAATCCACACTGGCCCGGAGGAAGTCTTCATATTGCAAAGGAAGCTCGGGCATCAATAATCCCAAACCGTCATAAATTTTATCGCTTCCAGTTACCGAAAGTAGTTTATTCTATTTTAGGAATAATTAATAAAACATTATGAAATAACGGAATTTTAGCCATGGGACGGCTAGTCCGACTTGTATGTTCGAAAGATGAACGATTACTTTTCGTTGTGGTCGCCGGGCCTATTTTCGAAGGCGCCTGGCCTTAGCAGATTTTCCTGGGCAAAGCGCGAACTACTTAATTGCAGCGCGAGCTTTTCGTCCCAATTAGCGCGTGCCTGAGGAATTTCGTTCATACCGATTTCAGAAAGCAGATCCCACACTTCATCACGCGCCGCCGCCCGGCTTTTGGCTTGGCTCCCGCGCAAATCAACCGGCTGCGGATCGAGGAGCGTTAGGCCCTTGGGAAAGAGCTCTCGGAAGATGACGCGTTCGCTAAAGCCTTGTGCGGTACGAAATCCCAAGCGCGGGGCCAGTTGGTTTAAGAGATTGTGCATCAAATCGCTGTTCTTGGTGCCGAGATGAGCGAGCCGATTTCGAATCACAATCCAGTCGAAGGCCTTTCCTGTGATCAAAACCCGAAGCCCCCAGCGATCCAGCACCTGAACGGCGTAGCTACTGGGGCCGATGATCCGCCTGCCATCCACGTCCAGGCGCACCAAGACATCTAGGTCAAGGAAGGAATCGTTCATTGGGGTGATCAAGGTATCCGCTAGGACATGGCCAAGGCGGGAGAGATAGGTGTCATTGCCAGGTGTATCGATGACGATGTAATCGCGGTCCTTGAGGTCTTCCAGCGCTAGGGCCAATTTCTGGGCCTCGTCTTCTTCGGCGTCGGCAACCGTTGGCTCCAGGGAATTTTCGATCAACCGGTGTTCGGGCATATCCAGCGGAAATGGAAAGTTCGCACGCTGACGTCTACGGTTTTCGGTGAAGTGTGTGAATGTCGCTTGATCGCCGTCAAGATCGATGGATCCAACACTGTAGCCGGAACTCATCAATCCAATCATGACGTTCATTACTGATGTGGTTTTGCCCGACCCACCCTTTTGATTGCCGAACGTGATGACCCTGGGCCTTATTGGCTTGGCGAACCAGTTTCGTAAAAAGGCGGTCATCATTTCTTTTCGACTTCCTTTTGGCGAGCGTTCTTTTGGGGGTTGGCCCAATCATCGAAAGAATAGTCGAAGCTCAGGTCTTCGATTTTCAAAAGCGTTCCATAGATATCGTTGACAAGTTTTTCGTACCCCTGCTCGTACCCATTCTTCCCGCTGCTCTTTCTGCTGCTAATTTCGAAGTAGCGCCTGATAAATTGAGAAAAGCCCTCCTCGTCATCGAGCGCCCATCGTTCAAAGCGGTGAAGCTCGTCGGGGGGCAATACAACGCGAAGCCAAAGGCGAAAGCGCTCCGAAAACCTGAGCGTTTTTAAGCGCTGGTTCGTGACCCCAGCTATAGGTGCCCCGGCCCTGAAGACGCCTTTGCGACGTTCCACTTTCCGTCGCGTGGACAGACAGTCATGGCTTTTCTTTGCCGGATATTTCGC
>CAXMNO010000198.1:0-3448 GCA_964194655.1 uncultured Acidimicrobiia bacterium | reverse complement strand
AATTCGAAAAGCAATTCAAAGATAAATGACCGCCACCCACCCACGAAATCTCGTAGACACGATTTATTGGAACCTCGAACCGAAACCAGCACATCGGGTTGACCGGCGGCGATGTGCAAACAAAAAATTTGGTGGAGGTGAGAGGAGAAATCTCGAACCGGAACCAAGCGGGTAGGGTTGGCGTGGCGGCGATGTGCAAATAAAAAACTTGGTGGGCCCGGCAGGATTCGAACCTGCGACAACTCCGTTATGAGCGGAGGGTTCTGACCGCTGAACTACGGGCCCCTCAGTGAAAATTCGTTTTGTTTCTTATGCATTTGAAGGGCTTCTGTCAAAGGGCAATGTCGAAGAAGTCGTACAGCAGAACCGGAAAACAGTTGCCTCGCTCGTCCCGACATGTGGCTATTCCCTGGCCCGCCTCTGTGTCGTTTAGAAGCCAAAAGCATTGCCTGGTAGAATTTGGCTCCGTCCATCGGCCTCACCATCAAGTGTCAGCCAATGAATTTCCCCCTTTGACTGAACCAATCTATAGCAGTCCCGCGCGTCGGGAGAGCCATACCCGGCGCCCCCTTCTTCAAGGCAAATGTGATCACCGTCTACGCGCCAACGCGCCCAATAGCCGGCACCTAAGACCAGCCCATCATCCCTATAGTACTCCTTGACTGAAGGATGCTCCGCACGGCGTCCAGTAAGACTATTTCCCGCCAAAATTTCTTTAATTTCATGGCCTTCCAACACCTTCACCGAGGTGCCGGAGTGTGCCACCCCACTACCCAAAACGCTAACACCAAGGAGGAAAATCGAGAACATGCCACAGCGGGCAAGCATCCATTTCATATCCTCATAACCTCCCATTCTCAAAATAATTCACCATAGAATTCGGCCTGATATCTAGATAGCTTTCGTCTTATGACTGTTGTTTCGATCATACATTTAACGAACCCTATATTCCTAGAAAAGCACTATTTACGTGCAATTCAAGGAGTTGCTACTACACATAGTGTCACGAGTAAGTGAACTTTGGCCGCCGCAAGGAGAGGTGAATGAGGATCCTGGTCTTCATCACGACCTAACGCGCCTGAATTCCCCGAAGACGGCGTGAAGTTATTGGTCCCACCCCGATTGAGACTTTGTCAGAGAGGCTTCTAGCGCACGTTTAATAATTTCCGAATCATTAAACGTGCTCTAAACCATTGTTGTCGCGCGCTTTGCGAGCGCAAAACCGCACACACTTTTGCTGAAAGCGCTCTAGCGATAGCGATTGTTGACGGATACGCTCCCGCCCAAAGAGAGGCATCGAGCCTTCTTCGGATATAAAGGTTCCAAGCCTTTGGGGCTAATCCCTATGCGGTATCCGCCGTCTCTGCCAACCAGTCGATGGCTGCTTCCACACCACTACGACGGCAGGAAACACCAAGCGCTTTCATGGTCGCCTCCACCGCACCCAGTCCACCTAAAATCGTTGGGGGGTTGATGTATCCCATATGGCCTATACGAAAGGCCTTACCCTCCAAAATGCCGAGCCCACCACCAAGAGAAACGTCGAAATGCTCCCGGCAGATACGGCGAATAGCTGCAGCATCAACACCGTCTGCCGTCCGAATTGTGGTAACCGAATTTGATCGTTCACCGGCGACAAGCGCGTTGAACTCCACCGCACCGCCTTCAGACCAAACGCCGACCGCACGACGCACGGCTTCTGCCAGGCGCGCGTGGCGCTGATGTGCTCCCTCCAGCCCTTCTTCCGCCACCATATCAAGAGCCTCGCGGAGACCAAAGACCAAGTGCTCCGGCCCGGTACCGGCATAGTGGCGATAATGGTGGGGCTGCATTCGCAGCTCCCAATCCCAATAGTTACGTGGGCGGGCGTTCGCACGCGCGACCTCCAAAGCCTTAAGATTGGCGCCGACGAAAGCAAGGCCAGGTGGCATCATCAAGGCCTTTTGTGATGCGGTCACGACGACATCAAGGCCCCATTCTTCCTGCCTTAAGTCAACGGCGCCCAAAGATGCGATGGCATCGACCATCAGTAATGCCGGGTGCCCGGCTGCATCAATAGCAGCGCGCACAGCCTGCAAATCAGAAGTTACAGATGAGGCCGTGTCCGTGTGGACCGCAAGAACTGCCTTTATCCGGTGCTGCTTATCGCGATGCAAACGCTCTTCAACTTTGTGTGGATCGATCGCGTGGCGCCAATCGTTCTCGATTACCTCGACCTCGACACCGAGTGCGCGCGCCATATCGCCCCATCCGCGGGAGAACTGGCCGGTTTCCGGCAGCAAAACGAGGTCGCCGGGCGCAAGGACGTTGGAAATCGCAGCCTCCCAGCCCCCATGACCGTTTGAGGCATAGAGAAATACCTCCCCATTCTCCAGACGGAAAAGCGGCTTGAGGTCGGCAAAGATACTCTTTGACAGTGCCTCAAACTCAGGCCCGGAAAAGTCGATCGCCTGACGATGCATGGCGTTCATTATCCGCTGCGGGATAGGTGTGGGCCCGGGAACTTGGAGGAAATGCTGACCACGCTGAAGCGGCATGGAAATACCTTCTTCTGTTTTCACTAGCAATTATTCAGCAGCCGATCACAGGCTGCTTGCGGAGTTTGCATGGCTAGCGCGAAATCGAAAAGAACGCAACGCCCCTCAAGGGGTTACTATAGCTGCGTGAAATTATGTGATCTTGATCTTTAGGTTATTATTCCCATTATTCTAGATGTTTCGCCCTTCTGGAGAATCTAACGAAAAGAAGCCCGGTGAGAAAGGACCACCCCTATGTACTCTACGGTGAGAATAACTGCCGCTTTGACAATCCTGTTATCTCTTATGACCTATACGGCGCGCGCTGCAGATCTTCAAAAAGGGCTCGACGCATACTCCGAAAAAGATTGGGACCTAGCTGCCAAGGAGCTTGAGCCTGTCGCGATTGATGGCGATTTCAATGCTCAGTTTCTTTTGGCAGAGCTTTATTTGAGAGGTGACGGCAAGGAGCAAAACTTCGAACAGGCCTTTCATTGGTATTTTGAGGCGTCAAAGTCAGGCCATCCGCAAGCCCAGGCCAATGCTGGTAGTCTCTTATCCCTAGGTCTTGGCGTGCCGCGCGAGATGCCGAGCGCTTATTACTGGTGGATTCTCTCTGCAATCTGGACAAAGAACGAGCTGACAGGCGGCGCTTTCGCAGCCCTTGGAGAGGTCGCACCGCTGCTCAATGCGGAGGAGCGTAAATTGATTTCAAGTTCCGGCAGGGCGGCTTGGCAACAAGGTGTGGGTGACGGCGAATAACCGCGAGCCCCCCAGCTTCATTTACAGCGTCTTTATTTACACCAGCGCGGGAAAGCGCTAGATCATTCCCTCCCAGTAAATCCTAATCCTGAGGCTTTTATACATGTCCTTGGACTTCCAGCTTCGACGCGACGTATTACTCGGTTTCACCACGCCTATTGCGCAAGTCC
>CAXMNO010000197.1:0-11035 GCA_964194655.1 uncultured Acidimicrobiia bacterium | reverse complement strand
GCGCGCACTCCAACTTTGCAGATGTTTTTATAAAACAGGGGCTTCTAGGCCTTCTCCATCGGCCATGATTGTAAGATGGACCCCGACGACATCCAGCCCACCTTCACCTTCTTGCCAGCCGACACTGCCGTCACCGTTTGCGTCATGACCAGCAGCCAACTGTTGGGCTAGCGCGTTGAGTTCCGTGACCAGTGGTGCCGCGGTTGCCGCATTCTTTGCCGCCTCGATCTTTGCAATGAGGGCCAGCATTTGATCGGCGCGCGCCAGGCCGTTGTTTGCGCTTGCGTTTATATGCTCGGCATGAAGCTTGACACTGTCGCTCGCGCCGGCGGCGTCGGCTGCAAGGGTCATGTGGGCCACAATACCGCTGGAAGCAGTCTTGAAGCCGTAGCCCAAGCCCGGCCCGCTGCCATCGATGCTTGGATCAAGGGCATGGCGGACATGGGGCATGTGAAGTTGCATGCTGGCCAAATCGCTCAGATCACCGGCGGCATAGCCTGCATGAGCAGCGGCCACTCCCGCCTCACCCATCGCGGTTTGCAGCAGGCCCTTTTTATCAGGGGTGTCGTTCCAGCTCGTGCCGATATGTCCAATATGTGCATGGGCCTCACTTCCAGCCCAAACTGGTGTCGTCGTCGCAGCAAAGGATATGGCCGCGCCAACCCCCACGCCCAGCGCAACACGGAATAGGTTTTTCATTTTTTCGCCTCACTCGTTCAACTTAAGAAGCGGCGAGCCTATCAGCCATGAGGACGCAATGGCGGTGACATCCCACGACAGAACGATCAGTTCTTCGTGACTATGAGGTGAGACTTGAAGGGCGCACCTTCAGGCAGTCCGCCGTAGCGCCCTATCAAGCCGCTCCAAAATCTCTGGAATCTCCCGCGTGCCAAGACCCATGCGCAAATGGGCATCGCCGAAAAGGTTGCGCGCCGCGAATAACGCTGATTAATCCAGCTTGAAGCCAACTTTCAATACGACTTGATAGTGCCCGACACGATTGCCGTCAACGACGTGGCCGCGGGTTTCCTTGACTTCAAACCACTCGAGGTTACGCAAATTCTCGGATGCACGCGTGACCGCGTTTTGAATTGCTTTCTCAATCGAGTCCGGCGAGGAACCAACAACTTCGATGATACGATAGACGTTCTCGGACATGGAAACCTCCCTCAAGTTGGAACTTTATAGAGCGAGTCGAAAACCCTATGGCAGGTGACCTTTATGGCCTTCGTAGGTGGCTGGTCCCGCCTCCCCACCGAGGCGCCTCAAGGCCATTCAAGATCATGATAGTCGTCTGCTTCTTCGATGTCGCGCCTGTCCTTCATAGAGCCCTTTCACTGAATTCTATTCAGCAGCCAAACGCGGTCGTCCGATGGCAGTCGCCGTTACTTCCAATTCAACGAAGATTTCATCGCCCATGGCCGTTAGGGCGCTTTTCTTGCTGGCCTTCAAATCGACCTTGATATCGTGAGCCCCCGCCTCGCGGGCTTGGGTGAGCGCACGCGTACGGGCATCGGCCTCGGCTGCTTCTTGTGCTTTGCCAACGTCGAGGAAGTCGGAAATACCGTCACTTAAGTGAACGCGGTACCGGCCTTCTTCGGGCTGGGTAATCAAGACACGTACGGCCTGAAGAACGCCGCCGGCAACCGCGCCAACGGCGTTACAGACCTCCGCATGATCCGGCACCGATAGCCTGGCGCCCAAGCGCGCGGCCACCTCTGGATAGTAGGTCGCAGCAGGCGCCCCAATTGCGGCAAGTGCGCGTCCTAGCGTAAAGGAAGCGCCGATGAGCCCCTCCCCCTTCGCCTGTCCACTAAGGGCCAGCTCCACAATTCGCGAAGCAGCGCTATTAGCCGCACCAAGCGGTGGCTCCCCTTCTTCTGCAAGCATGGCTTCCACCAGGACACGGCCTGTTTGGACCACCACCCGCTCGCGCGCAAGATTCGCAATCTCGTCCACGGTTAAGGACGGAAGAGCGCCACTTTCCGCCCCCCGTCGTGCCAAGAGTTGCGCACCCAGTTTCGCTGCCTCAATAGACCATCCGCTTTGCAAGCCCAAGATGTGCACGGCGTCACTCGGGGCGAAAGCCGAATAAATGACAAGACCACGATCGACCAAACGGTTTAAGGGACGCAGTAAGGCTGGTTCCGGCGCTAGGGATTGCAGTGGCTGCGGCCCAGCTTCCATCGCGTCCCACAACTTGCGCTCCATTCGCGGCAAGTCGGTGCCAGCATTGAGCGGACGTAGGCGTAACGCAAAGCTGCCATCCCAGTCATAGCATTCAGGTCTCGCGGCCTGCTCGCGTAAGACATTCAGCAAATCTGGATGTTCGTGACAAAGTAAGCTCAGGGGCACGACCCGGCGCGGCCCGATGATAAGCCCAGGACCATCCGGCCAGCGATCGGCCATAAGCCGGACTTCACTATCGCCGCCAAGACCGAAGGTGTGTACGCGTACGGCCTCAACCATGGTCCGCCAACCACCGACCCTGGCACCTTCACGGTCAAGAAGCGGACGCCCATCCTTTAAGACGGCAATATCCGTCGTCGTACCACCGATATCGGAAACAATCACGTTCTCCTCGCCGGAAAGATAGCGTGCACCGACAACCGAAGCAGCAGGCCCGGAGAGAATCGTTTCAACCGGGCTCATCAAGGCAACTTCATCGCTTACCAAAGAGCCGTCACCCTTCACCACCATCAGGGGGGCTGCAATATCCTTTTCTGAGAGCAATTCGCGAACGGCCAGGATCAACTGCTGAAGCTGGGGGATAAGCCGGGCATTCAAAAGCGCGGTCAAGGCGCGGCGCGGCGCATCGAGGTTCGTGGTTAGCTCATGCGCGCAAGTGACCGGCAGTCCGGTTTGTTCCCTTATCAGGTCGCGAACTTTTAGCTCGTGCGCGGGATTGCGCACACCAAAAAAGCCAGCAACGGCGAAGGCAGAGACATTTACGGCCAGGTTCGCTATCACCTCTTTCGCGCCTGCGATATCGAGTGGTGAAGCCTCCTCTCCCAAGGCGTTGTGACCACCATCCAAGAAGATCACGGGGTCGTCCTTAAGCGCTTCGCGAAGCCCTGCTTTATCGAGCGATTTTTGCTCATAGCCAATGAGAATGAGGCAAACAGGCGTGCCATGACCCTCCACGATGGCGTTGGTCGCCAAGGTGGTGGAAAGGGAGACGAGGCGGATAGGCTCCTCTGCAGGCAGGGATGGAAGAACCTTCTCAACAGCACCGCGCACGCCGATCATCAGGTTGTGCTTTGTCGTTAGGTCCTTGGCAGCGGCGATGACACCCTTTTCCTCATCGAAGAGAACGGCATCGGTATAGGTTCCGCCGGTATCGATACCGAGCAACTTCGCCACATCTTCCTCCTAAATAATCCACTCACATACGCACGGGCAGGCAAACCCCAGCTTGAGACGGGCATTTAGCAGATGGAAAGCCCGAACGCAGCACATAAAAAGCCAAAAACCAGTGTAAATGCGGCATCACCAACCCTTCAAGGCAGCAAGAGCCGCCATTTCTTTGCGAAGCACACTCTTTCCGTTAAGCTCTTTCACGTAAAAAGTACGAAGGTGGACATTGCGGATGGCAACATGACTCTTTGGCTTTTGATCCCTTCTGGACTTATCGTTCTCATTGGTCTTTGGGCTATCTTCACCTACAACGGCTTCGTCAAGCGCACCACCATGGTGGAAGAAGGGTGGAGTAGCATCGATACGCAACTGAAGCTGCGCTCAAACCTCATCCCAAACCTGCTGGAAACAGTAAAAGGCTATATGGGCCATGAGAGAGGTACCTTGGAAGCCGTTATTGAAGCGCGAGGCAAAACCATGGGCGCACAGGGAGCAGCCGAACAAGGTATGGCTGAAGGCCTCTTGGGAGCTGCCCTTGGAAAACTCTTTGCGCTGGCAGAAGCTTATCCAGATCTAAAGGCCTCTCAAAACTTCGCCGAGCTGCAAGACACTCTTGAAAAGGTGGAGAACGAAATCCAACTCGCGCGGCGTTACTACAACGCGACGGTGCGCGATTTGAACGTGCTGGCGGATTCCTTCCCCTCCAACATCATCGCTAATATCTTCACCTTTAGAAAAGCTGAATTCTTTGAGATCGACGACCCAGCCGACCGCGCGGTTCCCGAGGTCAAATTCGATTAGTTGGCCTAGGCCACCAGCACACGGTCGGGAAAGGCGAAAATGCCTTTGCGGCCCAGCAACCAGGCCGTAAAGCCTTTGGGGAACAGGCGTTTTATCGCTGGGTCTAAAGCTGAAAGCCCGCCGGTATAAGCACCGAAGGAGGGCAAGAGCAACCGCCGCCCATCACTCAAGAAAGCCCTACCTGTCACGCGTTTGCCACGCAACCGGACGGAGGCCTTTGGGTGATAGTGGCCCGAGACTTCACCCGCGACCGGGCTAGCGCTCGCCTCGTGCCGTAAAACCAAGGGGCCAAGCGAAAGTTCGGTCATCACGCGCCCACCCCAACTTTCAGGCGGACTGGGATCGTGATTGCCCCGCAACCAGACCCAATCGAGGCTGCTGGTAAGCGCGGTTATGACCTCCAGATCACTCTCATCGAGCCGCGCTGATGCTGTCTCGTCATGTGTCGAATCGCCCAGACAATAGACCCGTTCGACCCCAAGGCGACTTATCGCCTCCTTAAGCCGGGTGAGTGTTTCGCGCGTGTCATAAGGCGGCAGCAATCGCCCACGCGGTGCATAGGAACTGCCTTTTTCGAAATGGAGATCGGCGACAAGTAACGCCCGCTCAGCAGGCCAAAAGGCAGCACCTGATGTGTCTGCTATAATTTCCGCACCGTTCAATTCAATCGTCATGGCAACCTTTTAGTGCCGATCCACTCAATCCACATGCCCGATATAGGGCAAACAGCGGTATTGCTCGGCATAGTCAATTCCATAGCCTGCGATAAAAACATCCCGAACAGTGAAGCCGATGAATTCCGCATTCGTATCGACCTCGTGGCGGCTTGGCTTATCGATGAGAACGCAAGTCCAAATCCTGGCAGCTTCGCGCTGTTCTAAAAGCGCACGCGCATAGGCAAGGGAGCGTCCGGTATCTAGAATATCATCGACCAGCAAAATCGTCTTGCCCGACAGATCCGTTGGAATATCGCCGAGGAGATGAACTTCCCCCGCACTCACCTTGCCAAGACCGTAAGAGGAAAGGCGCATGAACTCGACTTCAGGATTGCAACCCACTTCGTGAAGTGCGCGGGCAAGATCTGAAACGAAGACGAAAGCCCCCTTTAACAGTCCCAAGATGACGAATTCCCGCGGCAAGGAAGCTGCGATCTCCTTCGCCAACGCATCGACCCGCTCTTCAATCTCTTCTGCACTGTGAAGGACGGTAATTTTGCTCATGGTATCCCCCGCCGCTCGCTCATAGGCATGTAGCAGGATTTAGGCGTCAAAAAAAGGGCGGTGGGCCATCGCCGCCGCCCTATTCCCCTCGAATTTGACTCTTAAGCCTTACGGCGCACAGTTTTCAACGCCCAATTCGCTGAGTGTGCGCTTTATTGCATCAAGCGCGCCTCTCATCTCATCGGCCCCCAAGCGACCGATGCAGCCGATCCTAAAAGAATCTGCAATCGTCAGTTTACCTGGATAAATCACATAGCCTTGCTCGCGCAGGCGATCATAGAAGACCTCAAAATCGAATTTCGGGTCCCTTGGCTGATGGAAAGTGACGATGATCGGGGCCTGCACTTCATCTGTCAGCAACGTTTTGAAACCGAGGTCGCGCATGCCGGAAACCAGGATCTGGCAGTTTTCGCGATAACGCCCGCCGCGGCCCTGAACGCCGCCTTCGGCCCGAAACTCCTCCATCGCTTGGTCGAAAGCGACAATGACATGGGTCGGCGGGGTAAAGCGCCACTGGCCATTTTTTTCCATTGAGACCCATTGATCGTGAAGATCAAGGACGAGCGAGTGGGCGTTGCCCGCGCTTTCTTCCAGCGCTTCCTTAAGCGCAAGGCAGTACCCAAAACCCGGAACTCCCTCAAGGCATTTGTTGGAAGAAGCGACGACCGCATCGAACGGCACTTCCTTTGAGTTCAAAGGCAAGGCGCCAAAGGCGCTCATCGCATCGATAAGGAGCCGGCGGCCATGGCGGGCAACGATCTCCGCCACCTTCTCAATAGGGTTGAGGACGCCTGAAGTCGTTTCGCAGTGCACGACGGCCACGTGTGTAATGCCACTATCCGATGACAGGATTTCTTCCACGCGCGCTGGATCTACGGCCCGATCTTCCGGCCATTCTTCAGTTAAGGTTTCACGTCCCAGATAACGGCAGATCTTTGCCATCCGGTGGCCATAAGCGCCGTTGATCAAAAGCAGGAGCTTTCCATCACGCGGCAAAAAGTTTGCCAGCATCGCCTCAACCACAAAGGTGCCGCTTCCCTGCAAGGGCACGCAGGCGTGGCTGTCTTGGCCATCGATGATGTCCAGCAGGCCCTCGCGAAAACGCTGGTTGATCGCAATGAAATGGGCATCGCGCGAGCCGTAGTCATGCAGCATTGCTTCTTTCACACCGGGTGAGGTCGTAAGTGGCCCTGGCGTCAAAAGCCAAGGATCGCCCGTGGGCGATGCGGCAACTTTTGTGTTGTTCTGGCTCTCCGACATGGCCTTAGCGGCAATGGTCATGGTGGCGGTTCCTTTTCGGGCGCGGCGATAAAACTAATGGGGGCAAACTCATGAGGGCAACCTCACTCGATTTCAGCCCCTTTATGACGCCGAGCCAATCTATAAATCAAATAGATATATTTGATGATTTCTATTTAAAATTTAGATCAATCGGATCGCTCAGTCACCGCGTCCGCCAGGCCTGGGTCCGGCGACGAAGTTGAACACTTATCAAGCCATGGACGACCCGAACGACCGCATTGGTATAGAAGATCATCATGCCCATGGCAGCGGCAGGCGCGATATCACCGGCATCATCCATGTTTAAGACGGCAACCGAGGCAAGCGTCGTATCGGGCGAATAGAGAAAGACCACGGCGGATACCGTCGTCATCGCATTCACGAAAAGATAGATAGAGATATCGAGGATCGCTGGCAGACAAACCGGCACCGTCACCCGGGTGAACATCTTATGAAAGGGCTGCTTCAAAGACTGGGAAACGGCCTCAAATTCCACATCCATCTGCTTTAGCGCTGTCGTCGCCGTCAAATGCGCGACTGTATAAAAGTGGGTGATGGTACAGATTACCAGTATCGGCATCGTGCCATAAAGAAAGTGGAGCGGATTGTTCGGATTATTGAAGAAAAAGATGTATGCCAGCCCCAAGACCAAACCTGGCACCGCCATCGGCATCATGGCCAGGAACTGAAAGGCACTGCGCCCAGCGTGAAAGCCCCGGCCTTTCTCGACCATATAGGCACCCACAAAGACGATAACCGTCCCAAATAGGGCTGTGTAGAAGCCAAGCTGTATTGAGTTCCCAAACGAATCCCAGCCGCCACCGTCCATCACATCAAAATTATAGTTCGTTAGCCCCAGCGATAGATCATAGGGCCAGAACTTGATCAACGCGGCATATTGGCAAACCGCCAACATTCCTAGGATGAAGAAAGAGATGAAAAGCGAGTAGCCAAGCATCGCGCCATCAAAACGGGGGCTCGGCTTGGGCTCATAGGCAACGGCGCGCGCGGAAAGGAGAGCGACCTGGCGTTTTTGAACGGCACGATCGACAAAGAAAGCCACAATTGCAGGGATCAACAAGACGACACTGACAACGGCACCCATCTGGAAGTTTTGCTGTCCGACAACTTGCTTATAGATATCCACCGCTAGCACGTTGAACTGGCCGCCAATGACTTTGGGCGCACCGAAATCCGTGATCACCAGCGTGAAAACCACGAAGGCAGCTGAAATCAGACCATAGCGCGCACCTGGCAAGGTGACGGTAAAAAAGATTTTGATTTTGCTAGCACGCAGCGACAAGGCTGCCTCGTAAAGCCGGCCATCGGCGATGGAAAGCGCGGTAATGATGATGAGAAGGGCATGGGGCAGCGTGAAGAAAACCTCCGCAATGATGATCCCTATAGGCCCATAAATGGAGTAGCCGAAGAGGACCTCCTTGATCATCCCTTGATTACCGAAGAGGTAGACGAGCGCGATACCAGGAAGGAGGGAGGGCACCAAAATCGGCACCATGGCAATGGTCTTGAAAAGCCCCTTTAAGGGCATGCAGCTTCTGGTCAAGGCATAGGCGAAAGCGAAGGCCAGCGTCACTGTAATAACGGTGCTAATGACAGCAATAAAGACGCTGTTATAGATCGAGAAGAAAAGCGAGGGCGTCGAAAAGTAAGCGACGAAGTTCCCTAACCCCGGGCTTTGAGCTGGCCGCAGCAAGACACGGCGTAATTCATTACTGGTAAATTCATGCCACTCAAAATCAGTGATGATCACGCCCTTGGCAATGAAACCACCACCTTCCGCAGAAGTGCTGCGCACCCGGTACATCGTCGGTGAGCGAAAGGAAAAATCGGTAAAAAACTTATTGGGCGTGATGCGATGACCGGCCGAAGCACTGCTATCCTCAGGATCGATTACCCCTTGGGCGATAGCGAGCTCACGGACCGAGAGAACCTCCCCCCAGCCCTCGCCACGATCCACCTGCATCTCAAAGAATTCGAGGCGAAAGGAATAAGCCTCAAAGGATTTCGAAAGCATGGTGTAGAGCGGCAATGCCAAGCTCGCGACCAGATAAAGACCGATGATCAACATGAAGGAGCGCATGGCCCAATCATCACGCCCCATCTTCGGCTTTATCTTGCGCGCAGTGCCTGTCGCGACGACGGCTTCAGCCATGGCCCGGAGCCCCAGCATAGAGACGCAGGCGATCCTTGGGGAGGGCAACGGTCACCTGGCCACCGTCTTCAATATTCAAGCGGCGCACCAAATTGATCGAAAAGTCAGCCCGCAATCTCTGCTCCGCCACGCCCGGCAAAGCCAGTTCAGCGCGGATGAAGGAGCCGAGAAATTCGGTTTCCATCACCGTTGCTTGGAAGGTGTTTTCACCCTCCCCCTCAGCGCCTTGAACAAGCACATCTTCCGGCCGCACAGCGAGCATCACTTCTGCCCCTGAATCAAAGCCATCCCCCTCGCAAGCCAAATCCAAATCACCCAGGCGCACGCGGTTCGGCCCCAATATTTTGCCGGGCAGGAAATTCATGGTGCCGATGAAGTCGGCGACAAAAGCCGTTGCAGGTTCCCGGTAGATCTCAAGCGGCGTCCCGATCTGCTCAATCACACCATGGTTCATGACCACAATACGGTCGGCCATGGTGAGGGCTTCTTCCTGATCATGGGTCACCATGATTGTCGTGATGCCAAGTTGGCGCTGAAGCTCCTTCACCTCGTGACGCAAGCGCACGCGCACCTTGGCATCAAGCGCCGAAAGCGGCTCGTCCAAAAGCAAAAGGCCAGGTGATGTGGCAATAGCACGCGCAAGCGCGATCCTCTGCTGCTGGCCGCCTGAAAGCTGGGCGGGATACTTGGGGCCTTGATCCGGTAATCCGACCAGGTCCAAAAGCTCCTTTACGCGTGCAGCGACTTCAGCGGCTGGCCTTTTGCGACTTTCCAAGCCGTAAGCGATGTTTTTTATCACCGTTAAGTTCGGGAAAAGGGCATAGGATTGGAAGACGATGCCGAAATCGCGCTCAGCCGGCGGCAGGCCGGAAATATCGCTTCCTGCTTGAGAGATTGTCCCACTCGTTTGAATGTCGAGGCCCGCAATCGCGCGCAAAAGCGTCGTCTTGCCACAGCCCGAAGGTCCCAGAAAGCAGACGAATTCACTTTCAAACACCTCTAGTGATATTTCCTTCAGCGCGATGAACGAGCCAAAGGCCTTCGTCAGCAATGTAACCTCGAGGTAGGGCTTTCGGTCTTGCATACTTGTCCGATCCCTCCGCGGTTATGAAGAGATTAAAGAATAATCAAAGCATATGACGCATCTAGGCCCCGTCAAATTGGAGAAAGCGAAGCGGGCCGGTTGATGAATGCCAACAACCAGCCCACTTGCCATCTTCAAATGATCAGCCCTTCGGTTCCGATTTGGCGTCGTAACGCTTGGTCCACGCCTCGATGATGGCGGACTTATTAGCTGCCGCCCATTCGAAATCGTTGTCGATCATCGCTTCCGTAATACCGTCGGGGAAGTGCTCGACCGGCTTTGCCAAGCCAGGTATGGCAACCACAGCATAGCCTTCATTATAGAGCCTGTTGGCCTTTTCGGTGACCGTCCAATCGACCAGCTTGCGCGCGGCATCTCCTTTGGCCGTGCCAGCTATGATCGCTGTCGCTTCCATATCCCAGCCGATACCCTCGCTTGGAATGATGATTTCCAATGGTGCACCAGCAGCTTTCGACTTGGCACCGCGGAAGGCAAAGGAAATACCGATGGGGATTTCACCAGCGGCTGCCTGCTTGCAAGGCTTGGAGCCGGAGTGGGTGTAGTGGTCGATATTCTTGTGCAAGCCATCCATAAAGGCCCAGCCGCCTTCCTCGCCGAATATCTGCAACCAGCTCGACACATCAAGGAAGCCTGTCCCTGAAGAACCAGGATTGGGCATGGCAAGATGCCCCTGATAGACCGAGTCTGTCAGGTCCTTCCAAGAAGCAGGCGTCGGCAGGCCGTGTTTTTCAGCCTCGACCGTGTTGACACAGATCGCCGCGACCCAGGCATCCATACCCGTCCAGAAGGGGGGCGATTCCTTATCGCGGAAATTGGGGTCCAGTTTATCAAGGCCCGCCGGCGAATAGGGATCCAGCATGCCTTCATTCTTCATCAACATAAGGCTTGTCGCCGCCAAACCCCAAACAACATCGGCTTGTGGGTTATCTTTTTCGGCCAAAAGCTTATTCGTGATGATGCCCGTCGAATCGCGGACCCACTTGATCTTGATATCGGGATAGTCCTCGTTGAAAGCCTCGGCGTAGCGCTTTAGATCTTCCGCCTCGACTGCCGTATAGACGGTCAATTCCGTTTCTGCTTGCGCGGCTGGCACAGTGA
>CAXMNO010000196.1:0-19552 GCA_964194655.1 uncultured Acidimicrobiia bacterium | reverse complement strand
TGCTGGCAAGACCAGCACGAAAGAGGCTCTCCGCCACTGCCTTGCCGCCCAAGCCACGGTGAGCGCCAATCTCGCAAGCCTCAACAACCACTGGGGCGTGCCGCTTTCGCTCAGCCGCATGGCACCTGATGTGAATTACGGCGTTTTCGAACTGGGGATGAACAATCCCGGTGAGATCTTGGAGCTGGTCCGCCTTGTGCGCCCGCGTGTGGTGATTATCACCAATGTGGAAGCAGCCCACATCGGAAACTTTGCTTCAGTCGCCGAAATCGCCGATGCGAAGGCAGAAATATTTCAAGCCGTCGAACCAGGAGGTGCCGCGGTTCTCAATCGCGAGCATCCACTTTTTCACCATCTGCGCGATAAGGCTGTGGCCGCTGGCATTGAGCGCATCGTCGGCTTTGGCCGTCACGAGGACGCAGAAGTCCGGTTGATCTCAGCCAAACGTTCTTCTGAATCGAGCAGGCTTAAGGTGGAAATCTTTGGTGATGTTTACGAGTTCCTCTTGCCGCTGCCGGGCGAGCACATGATCGCCAATGCACTAGCCGTGCTGGCCGCGCTCGGCCTTGCAGGGGCCGATGTCGCAAAAGCAGTACAGGCAATGGAGAGCCTGGGGGCTGTGAGCGGTCGCGGCGCCAAGTACATAATCAATCTCTCAAAGGGTGGTGAGTTCGTGCTTATTGACGATAGTTATAATGCCAATCCAGCCTCGATGCGCGCGGCTTTCGATGTGCTTGCGCACTGCCGGCCAGAAGGCCGTGGCCGGAGAATTGCGGTCCTGGGCGACATGCTGGAATTGGGTTCAGCCTCGGAGCGTTTGCATGGCGGTCTTGCGGCTGCGCTGAAGGATATTGACGCGAAGGTCTATTGCTGTGGAAAGCATATGGCCTCGCTCTTCGCAGCGCTCCCCGATAAGCAACGCGTCCTTCATGCACCTGATTCAGGCGCACTTGCTGACCTTGTCGCCCAAGATCTACGTGCGGGCGATATCGTCCTTGTGAAAGGCTCGCTCGGCAGCCGAATGAGGGTCGTGGTCGAGGCGCTGAAAGCCCTTGATCAACCAGCCGCGCGCGCGGCCAACGGTCATTGAGGGGGGATAGATGTTATATAATCTCCTAACCCCGCTTGGTGATGAATACCTGGCTTTCAATCTTTTCCGCTATCTGACATTCCGCAGCGGGGCTGCGGTCATGACGGCGCTGTTGATCTCTTTCATCTTGGGCCCTCGCATTATTTCCTGGCTGAGAGCCAAGCAGGGTGAAGGCCAGCCAATCCGCGAAGACGGTCCGGAAAGTCACCTTCTGACAAAGAAGGGAACGCCGACGATGGGCGGACTTTTGATCCTCATCGCCATTGTCGTCTCGACTTTGCTTTGGGCCGACTTATCGAACCGCTATGTCTGGGCCGTGTTGATCGTAACGTCGGGCTTCGGCGCCGTTGGGTTTGCAGATGATTATCTGAAGCTAACGCACCGCAACACCAAGGGTCTTTCAGGGCGCATTAAGCTATTGGCTCAGCTTATTATTTCCTTAGCAGCCGCCTCATGGGTCGTGATGATTGCGCCTGAAAATTTGGAAACGCACCTAGCTGTCCCCTTCATTAAGGGGTTGTTGCTGAACCTTGGCTGGTTCTATGTGCCTTTCGCTATTTTCGTGATGATCGGTGCTTCCAATGCGGTCAACTTGACCGATGGGCTCGATGGTTTGGCGATCGTCCCTGTTATGATCGCAGCCGGCTGCTTTGCGCTTATCGCCTACCTTGTGGGTAACAACTTCTTTGCCGACTACCTACAGGTTCACTATGTCCCTGGAACGGGGGAGCTGGCCGTATTTGCCGCGGCTCTTGTTGGCGCGAGCCTTGGCTTTCTTTGGTTCAACGCGCCACCCGCGATGGTCTTCATGGGCGATACCGGCTCGCTTTCCTGCGGGGGTGCGCTGGGATCTATCGCGGTTATCACCAAGCATGAACTGGTTCTTGCCATCATCGGCGGATTGTTCGTGCTGGAGACCGTATCGGTTATTGTGCAGGTCGTTTCCTTCAAGCTGACCGGGCGCAGGGTTTTCCGTATGGCGCCCTTGCATCATCATTTCGAAAAGAAAGGTTGGGCTGAACCGACAATCGTTATCCGCTTTTGGATCATCGCTTCCATCCTGGCACTCGCGGGTCTTGCGACCCTGAAGCTGAGATAGGGGAGGCCGACGGTTTGATCCCCCTTCCCTTCCTCAGCGAAAAGACCGTTGCAGTCCTGGGCCTTGGCCGCTCAGGTCTCGCGACGGCACGCGCTGCAGTGGCAAGCGGAGCCAAGCTGTTAGCTTGGGATGATGCAGCCGCCACGCGTGCGCGTTTCGAGGAGGCTGGGTTCGAACTCTCCAACCCCGAGGCGGGTGAGTGGGAAAAGGCGGAAATCTTGGTTCTCTCCCCTGGAATTCCCTACGAGCACCCAAAACCGCACCCCTTAGTCGCCGCAGCGCGCAAGCGCGGTATAGAGGTCATCGGCGATATCGACCTCTTTGTGCGTGCGAAAAAAGATGTCTCCGCACTCGCAATTACCGGCACTAATGGAAAATCCACGACGACGGCCCTTATCGGACACATCCTCCAGCAGGCGGGCCTGGAGACTGAGGTGGGCGGCAACATCGGCCAAGCCGTTTTAGCTCTCGAAAGTCTAGAGAGCGACGGTTTTTACGTCCTTGAGCTTTCATCTTATCAGCTGGAGACAACCCCCTCCCTTTCAGCGCAGGTGGCCGTACTCCTCAACATCAGCCCTGATCACCTCGATCGTCATGGCGGGCTCGCGGGCTATATCGCCGCAAAGGAAGAAGTCTTTCGCAATCCGAGGGCAAACTCGGTGGCTGTCATTAGCCTGGATGATCCTGCTTGCTGCGAGATCCATGAGAAGCTCTACCAGCGCGGACAGCACAAAGTCATCGCAATCTCGGGCAACAAATGCATTCCCGGCGGTATTTATCAACAACGCGGTCAATTGATCGATGATAGCGAGGGTAAGGCAGAAGTCGTTTTCGACCTTACCCAAGCCGCACGTTTGCCAGGCGATCACAATGCCCAAAATGCAGCAGCAGCCTATGCGGCATGCCGTGCGGTTGGACTTAGCTCAAACGAAATTGCAAACGGTCTTACCAGTTTCCCAGGTCTTGCCCACCGCCAAGAGCTTCTGGCCGTCATCGAAGGCGTTTCCTACGTCAACGATTCCAAGGCAACCAATCCTGAGGCAGCCGCCCGGGCGTTGGCCTGCTATCAAACAGTATACTGGATCGCGGGCGGGCGCTCCAAAGACGGTGGCTTCGATGAGCTAGCGCCTTTCTTGCCGCGCATTGCAGCAGCATATCTGATTGGCGAAGCTGAAGAGGCACTTGCCGAAGCGCTATCTGGAAAGCTGAGGTTTGAGCGTTGCGGCACCCTCGATAAAGCCCTGGAATTGGCTGATCGCGATGCCCGGTCTTTTGCAAAAGCAAGCCCAGATGCGCCTCAGCCTGTTGTTCTGCTTTCACCCGCCTGTGCGTCCTTCGACCAGTACAGCGATTTCGAAGCGCGCGGCGAAGCATTCCGCGAGCTCGTTCATGCCCTGCCAGATGCGCCATGCAACGCGGCGGGAGGGGCGCTATGACCAGCTTCGCGCGCACCGATCGCAGCCTTGCCGCCCGCTGGTGGTGGACAATCGACCGCTGGACCTTGGCCGCTCTCGTAGCGCTTATGGGCTTTGGCGCGATCCTAATTTTAGCGGCGTCTCCAGCGGTGGGGGGAAGGCTCAATATCGATGCTTTCCATCTTGCTAACAAACAGCTCGTTCTTCTACCGATTGCCGTGGCATTGCTTATCGGACTTTCGTTGCTGGAGCTCAGATTACTGCGGCGCCTCGCGACTATCGGCCTGATCGCCTCGGCATTTTTGCTGTTGATGACGTTGATTGTCGGGGTTGAGATCAAGGGTGCTTCGCGCTGGCTTTCGATCCTTGGCTTCTCGTTACAGCCAGCGGAGTTCGTAAAACCCTTCTTCGCCGTCTTTGCCGCTTGGATGTTTGCAGCCGGGCGGGAAAACGACGGCCATCCTGGTGCCTGGATTGCTACGGGTGTCTGGGTCTTATTAGCTGTGATGCTTTTACTTCAGCCCGATGTTGGCCAATCGTTTCTTTTAACGGCGATTTGGGGTACCGAATTTTTCTTGGTAGGCCTGCCTTTAATCTGGGTAATCGGTCTTATCGCAACCCCGATTATCGGTTTGGTCATTGCTTATTTGACCCTTCCCCATGTCACGAATCGGGTCGATAGCTTCTTTGACCCGCAAGCAGGTGATCGTTACCAGGTCAACCGCTCGCTGGAAGCTTTCTCCAACGGTGGCATCGCAGGGCGCGGCCCGGGCGAAGGCACCGTTAAGAGCCAGTTGCCCGACGCACACTCCGATTTCATCTTCGCCGTCGCAGGCGAGGAATTCGGTATGATCGTTTGCCTTTTGATCGTCGGCCTTTTCGCCTTTGTCGTCTTACGCGGATTTTCGCGTGTTCTGCGGGACTCTAATCTTTTTGTCTTACTCGCCGTTGCGGGCTTGTTGGCACAGTTTGGCTTGCAGGCTCTTATTAACATGGCGTCCACACTGCACTTGATGCCCACCAAAGGCATGACCCTGCCCTTTATCAGCTATGGCGGATCGTCGCTTTTGGCACTTGCGATAGCGATGGGAATGGTCCTGGCCTTAACGCGCAAGCGCCCGGCATCGGAGGCAACGCGATGACCGAGCGGCAAATCCATAAAGTGGCGCTGGCCGCAGGAGGGACCGGCGGCCACATCTTCCCCGCCCAGGCGCTTGCGGGTGCCCTCCTTGGTCGTGGTATCGAGGTGATGTTGCTAACCGACCGTCGCGTTGGCGGCTTTGGCCAAGACCTACCCAATATCGAAACGCATATCGTGGCGTCCGGCGGCATTGCAGGTATCGGCATTGCCAATCGCATCCGTAATCTAGGGCGGCTGGCTAAAGGGTACCTTCAAGCCCGCGCTATTTTGAAAAAATCAGGTGCTAACTGCGTTGTGGGCTTCGGCGGCTATCCCTCGGTCCCACCGATCATGGCAGGCGCCCATCTAGGCTTGCGAATTATCCTGCACGAACAAAACGCCGTGCTTGGCCGGGCAAATCGGGCCTTGGTGAACCGTGCGGGCGTGCTTTGCACCTCTTTCGACGCGGTATCCCTCGTTTCAGCGGGCCAAAGCGCGAAAGTCCGCCTTACAGGCAATCCTGTGCGCCCCGCGATTGCGGAAATTGGGCGCCGCCCCTATCGCCCAGCGGGTCCGGGGGAGAGGTTCTCGCTTCTCGTTACCGGTGGTTCCCAGGGGGCTCAAGCTTTCAACGATCTTGTCCCAAAGGCAGTAACATCTTTGCCGGAAGATCTTCGCCAGAACCTCGTTGTGCATCAACAAGTCCCTGGCGATGTGCAAGAAGTCGTGCGCAGAGCCTACGAAGCGTCCGGTGTTGAAGCCAGGGTTGCGCCCTTCTTTACCGACCTGCCCGAACGATTGGCCGAAGCCCAGTTGGTCATCTGCCGCGCAGGTGCATCCACCGTTAGCGAGCTAGGCATGGCGGGGCGACCTGCAATTTTGGTGCCGCTTCCCTCCTCCATCGATGATCATCAACGCGGTAATGCAATGTCCCTTAGCGAGGTCGGCGGCGGCTGGCTTATGCAGCAAAACACATTGACGGCCGAGAGCCTTGCGGGCCAGTTGCAAACCCTGCTTACCAACCCAGCACAGCTCGCAGAGGCGGCCCACGCCGCCCTCAAAACAGCCAAGCGCGATGCAGCCGAACATCTGGCCGACGCGGTTTTAGGCATCGAAGGTAGCAATGGCGAAAATGATTTGGCGCGTGAGGTGGCGGCATGAGAACGATCCCGCTTGACATCGGCACCATTCATTTTGTCGGCATCGGTGGCATCGGCATGAGCGGTATTGCCGAAGTCATGACCAATCTCGGCTACAGCGTCCAAGGCAGCGATATTGCTGAAAACGCCAATGTCCAGCGCCTACGCGAAATGGGGATCACTGTCCACTTAGGCCATAAGGCTGAGAACTTGGAAGGCGTCCAGGTCTTAGTCGTGTCTTCGGCTATTAAGGCGGATAACCCGGAACTTGCTGCTGCGCGGGCAAACTTCATCCCTGTCGTGCGCCGCGCTGAAATGTTGGGCGAGCTCATGCGCCTCAAGTGGTCGATTGCGGTCGGCGGCACGCATGGCAAGACCACGACGACTTCGCTGATTGCGGCGATTTTGGACGGTGCTGGCCTCGATCCAACGGTCATCAACGGCGGCATCATCAACGCTTACGGGACGAATGCGCGCCTCGGCCAGGGCGAATGGATGGTGGTCGAGGCCGATGAGAGCGATGGCACCTTTACTAAGCTGCCTTCAACAATTGCTGTCGTGACCAACATCGATCCCGAGCACATGGAGTTCTACAAAACGGAAGATACCCTCCACGACGCTTTCGAAACCTTTATCGAGAATATTCCCTTCTACGGCTTTGCAGCACTTTGCATCGACCACCCGACGGTCCAGTCGCTGATCGGCAAGATCGAAGATCGCCGCATCATCACCTATGGCAGCAACTCGCAGGCCGACGTCCGTCTTTTGGACATGAAGGTAGATGAGGGCCAATCCTTGTTCGATGTCGCGATCACCAAGCGCCAAGGCGGTGAACAGCGCCTGATTGAAGGCATTCGCCTACCAATGCTTGGCCACCACAACGTGATGAACACGCTAGCCGCAGTCGCGGTTGCGGATGAGATGGGCATTGGCGAGGACGCAATTAAGCGCGGGCTAGCTAATTTTGGCGGTGTCAAACGCCGCTTCACGCACACAGGCTCGGTTGGCGGGGTTACGGTCATTGATGACTATGGCCACCATCCAGTCGAGATTACCGCCGTTCTTCAGGCAGCCCGTCAGGCCGCATCTGGTCGCGTCATCGCCGTTGTCCAACCGCATCGCTATTCGCGGCTGATGGACCTGTTCCAAGACTTCTGTTCCTGCTTCAACGAGGCTGATGAGGTCATCGTCGCAGATGTTTTCGCAGCCGGTGAGGAGCCGATGGAAGGAGCATCGCGCGATGATTTAGTCGCGGGCTTACGTGCACACGGCCATCGCAATGTCTCTGCTTTGGAAAATCCAGATGATCTGGCTCCCATGGTCGCCAAAACAGCCAAATCCGGCGATCTCGTCGTTTGCCTTGGTGCTGGCAGCATCACGACTTGGGCCAACGCCCTTCCCGGGCAACTAGAGGCGCTGGGTGTTGGTGGCGCCGATAAGTCAAACGGAGGCGAGGCCTGAATGCTCATGACCCAGCCCAAAGCCTCCCATTTGATCGACCTGATGCCTGAAGTCCGTGGCCGCCTGAGCGCCGATGCGCCCTTAAATGGTGTGACCTGGTTTAGGGTGGGCGGTGCTGCTGAGGTTATGTTCCGGCCCGTCGATAGTGGAGACTTACAAGCGTTTTTGGCGGCCAAGCCCGCAGATGTGCCGGTAACCGTGATCGGCGTTGCCTCAAATCTTCTGATACGCGATGGCGGTATTCCCGGGGTCGTTATCCGCCTTGGTCGCGGCTTCACAAACATCACCCCGGGTGATGAAAACCGCATTACCGCGGGCGCGGCAGCACTCGATCTAAATGTGGCGAAAGCCGCTCAGCAGCTTGGCTTAAGCGGGCTTGAGTTCCTTTGCGGCGTGCCTGGTACCATTGGCGGGGCCGTTCGTATGAATGCCGGGGCCTATGGCAGAGAAACCAAGGACATCCTCCGCGATGCAACCTTCCTCGACGCTGAGGGCAAAAAGCATACCTTGACGGTCGATGAGCTTGCTTTCTCTTATCGCCACGCGACATTCCCCAACGACTGGATCTGTACTGCAGCGACTTTCCGTGGCCAAAAGGGCGACCGGGATGAGATAGCAAAGCGCATGGCCGAAATACAAGACCAGCGCGCCACCAGCCAACCGATCCGCTCGCGCACCGGCGGCAGCACCTTCAAGAACCCACCGGGTGAAAAGGCTTGGCAGCTCATCGACAGGGCTGGCTGTCGCGGTCTTGTCGTCGGCGATGCAATGGTTTCGCAGCAGCACTGCAATTTCTTGATCAATCGTGGCGAGGCCACGGCCAGCGATTTGGAACGGTTAGGAGAGGAAGTCCGCACACGGGTCCAGCGTGAAACCGGCATCACGCTTGAGTGGGAAATCAAACGCATCGGCCTTCACGGCGATGATCTGAAGGAGACCGCAAAGTGAGTAAATCGGTTCTTGTCCTAATGGGCGGCATCTCTGTGGAGCGTGAGGTTTCCTTGACCAGCGGCAAGGCCTGTGCCGAGGCTTTGATCGAGGCGGGCTATGACGTAAAAACCTATGACTTTAGTGGTGACGTCCCAGCTTTAGTGAAGACCTTAGGCGACCGGCCCGACGTTGTTTACAACTCCCTACACGGTCGTTGGGGTGAAGATGGCTGCGTCCAGGGTCTGCTAGAGCTGATGCACATCCCCTACAGCCATTCCGGCGTCATGGCCTCAGCGCTTGCCATGAACAAGGTAAAGGCCAAGGAAATTGTCTCTAGTGCGGGCATCACTTGTCCTTATGGCAAGGTGGTGACTCGCACCGAACTTCTGGAAGGCGATCCCCTTCCCCGCCCTTACGTCATTAAACCGATTTCCGAAGGCTCATCGGTCGGCGTGCGGATTGTTCGCGACGACGACAACGAGCCCGCAGCAGGGTGCAATCCCGAGGAACCGGACGAGGAGGTTTTGGTGGAAACCTTTATTGAAGGTCGCGAGTTGACCGTTGCTGTCATGGACGACCGCGCCTTGGAGGTCACAGAACTTCGCCCACGCGTGAGGTTCTATGACTACGAAGCCAAATATACCGACGGTGTCACGGAACACCTTCTGCCAGCGCCCATTCATCCTTCAATCCGCGAGGCGGCCCTGGATGCCGCACTCAAGGCGCATCGCGCCCTTGGCTGCCGTGGTGTGAGCCGCAGCGATTTCCGATACGACGACACCAAAGGAGAGCCCGGCCAACTCTATTATCTGGAGACGAACACCCAACCCGGAATGACGGCACTCAGCCTGGTGCCGGAGCAAGCAGCGCTACATGGCATTCCCTTCCCCGAACTTTGTGCATGGATGGTGGAGAACGCGACATGCGATTCTTGACGAAAAACGCTCCTCACCCGAAGACTGGACGCAAAGCTCAAGGACGTGGTTCTGCCAAGCGTGGGCGCCAATCAAACAGCCGCAAAGCTGAGGTAAAGGGCTTCACCTTCCCCAAACTCTCAGCCCGTGCACTTGCCTTTGGCCTTACAGGAGTTGCGGCATTTTCTCTCGTCGGAGGTATCGCATGGCTCTGGCATGACGGTTATTTCGCGCGCAAAGCCCAAGAGGCGCACAACACGATCGTAGAAATGACGGTCGCGGCAGGCCTGAAGCTGGAAGACCTTCAAGTCGTCGGGCGCGAGCGCGTCCGAAAAGAAGAGATCTTGGAGATCCTTAAAGCTGAACGCGACATGCCAATCTTGGTCATCGACCCCGAAAAAATTCGCGAGAAGCTGGAGGCCTTAACGTGGGTAAAAAAGGCGTCTGTAGAGCGACGCCTCCCCAATGTCCTCGCGATTGCACTCCTTGAGCGCCAACCGCTGGCACTGTGGCAAATGGACGGCAAGGTCGCCTTGATCGACAGTGACGGACAGGTCATCGAAGGCGTTGAGCCCAAGTTCTTTGCGGACTTGCCGGTTGTGGTGGGGCCCGGTGCGCCGAAAAACGCCCCGGCATTGCTCGCGCTTTTGGAAAGTGAACCGGATCTAAAGAGCCGCGTAACGGCAGCTATTTGGGTCAGTGAGAGACGCTGGACGCTGCAAGTCGAAGGCGGCATCAAGGTACGGCTTCCAGAGACCGATACGGCTGCCGCAATCGCCCATCTCGCAAAAATTGAGCGCAAGCACAGCGTCTTCGAAAAGGACGTGATGACAATCGATCTCCGCACACCCGGCCGTTTGGTTGTGCGAATGGCCCCTGGTGCCGTTCCGATCACGCGCGATGGGGACGGTGAAGACACATGAGACCTTATTGGGAAGCTTGGTTAGGGAATAAGGTAGAGGAGTTGATCTCGTAGTGGCAAAAGCTGGATTGATAGCGGCCCTGGATGTTGGTTCGAGCAAGACTTGTTGTTTCATCGCGCGACGTGAGGCAAACGGCAAGGCGCGGGTCATTGGTATCGGCCAGCAAGCCAGCAAGGGTGTCAAAAACGGCACCATCGTCGGCATGGAAGGGGCCGAAGACGCAATCCGCAATGCCGTGCACGCAGCAGAGCAGATGGCCGGTGAGACAATTGAACAGGTCATCGTGAACTTGAGCGGCGGCTACCCCGTCTCCAGCTCCATCGGGGTCGAGGTTGCAATCGACGGCCACGAAGTCGGGGAAGCGGATCTCCGACGCATCTTCGACGAGGGCCGCCACACCGACAGCCTGCGTGAGCAAAGCAAATCTGGCCGGCAAGCCATTCACACAATTCCAACCGGCTTCACAATCGACGGCAATCGTGGAATTCGCGATCCGCTCGGCATGTATGGTGATTTGCTGGGCGTCAATCTCCACATCATCACAGCTTCTTCAGGCGCTGTTCGGAATTTGGCGACTTGTATCGAACGCTGCCATTTAGAGGCGATCGGCTTTGTCGTAAGCCCCTATGCCTCGGGCCTGGCCTGCCTCGTTGAAGACGAGATGGAGCTTGGTGTCACTGTCATCGATATGGGTGGCGGTACGACAACGATCGCCGTCTTCTATGAAGGCCAAATCATCTACACAGATATGGTCCCGGTCGGCGGTCAACACGTGACAAGTGATATCGCACGCGGGTTATCAACACCGCTCACCCATGCCGAGCGCATGAAGACCCTTTATGGCCACGCCGTTGCGAGTGCTGCTGATAAGCACGAGATGATCGATGTGCCACAAGTGGGCGAGAGCGAAGATGACACCGCCCATCAAGTACAACGCTCCATCCTGGTGCAAATCATGCAGCCCCGACTGGAGGAGACCTTGGAGCTCGTGCGCTCAAGGCTCGAGACAAGTGGATTGGATAAGGTCGCTGGCCGCCGTGTGGTTTTGACAGGCGGTGCCTGTCAGTTGCCCGGAATGGCGGACTTGGCGTCCCTCGTCCTCGATAAGCAAGTACGTATTGGTAAGCCGGTACGAATTGAGGGTTTGGCAGAGACAACCTCTGGCCCCGCCTATTCAACCTCAGCCGGTCTCATTGGCTATGCCCTCAAGGGTCAAGCTGCAACAACGGCTTCCTGGGGCAAACAGGAAGAAGAAACGAACGGTCTCTTTGGCCGTTTTGGGAGTTGGTTCCGTGAGCACTTTTAGCGTTACCGCAGGGGCGGTCGTAGCAGTCCGTCCCTTAGAAAATATACGAGGATTAAAGCGCCAACCGTGGAGGGGAAAATGAGCCTCAACATAAATGTACCACAGTCCAACCCGGACCTTTCGCCGAAGATAACCGTTGTCGGTGTCGGCGGTGCCGGTGGTAATGCCGTTAACAACATGATCCAGACCCAGCTCGAAGGTGTCGAGTTCCTGGTCACCAATTCAGACGCCCAGGCTCTCCAGCAGTCCCTGTGCGAACGCCGGATTCAGCTTGGCCGGTCCATTACCGCAGGCCTTGGCGCAGGTTCGCGCCCGGATATCGGACGGGCGGCCGCAGAGGAATCCCTGGATGAAATCCTAGCCGACATCGAAGGCGCACATATGGTCTTCGTGACGGCTGGCATGGGTGGCGGCACCGGAACGGGCGCTGCCTCCGTCATCGCGCGCGCTGCTCGTGAGGCCGGTATTCTGACAGTCGGCGTGGTGACCAAGCCCTTCCACTTCGAAGGCGTTCACCGCATGCGCATGGCAGAAGAAGGCATCACGGATCTCACCCAGTACGTCGATACCCTCATTATCATTCCAAACCAGAACCTCTTTAGGGTGGCGAACGAGAAAACGACCTTCGCCGATGCCTTTAAAATGGCTGATGACGTTTTGGAATCGGGTGTGCGCGGCGTCACTGATCTGATGGTCAATCCTGGCCTAATCAACCTCGACTTTGCCGATATCCGCTCCGTCATGTCGGAGATGGGTAAAGCCATGATGGGAACCGGCGAGGCTGATGGCGAGAACCGGGCGATCGAGGCCGCAGAGGCTGCGATCAACAACCCACTTCTCGACGATGTCTCGATGAAGGGCGCACGCGGTGTTCTGATCAACATCACCGGCGGCATGGACTTGACGCTCTTTGAAGTCGACGAGGCGGCCAACCGCATTCGCGATGAGGTCGATCCTGATGCAAATATTATCTTCGGTTCGACCTTTACGGAAGGCATGGACGGGCGCATGCGGGTCTCGGTTGTCGCAACCGGTATCGAGTCCGAACAGGCACGTTCACCCAAGCCAATCTTGCTTAAGACTATCAATCGCCCCTCCCTACAGCCAAAGATCAAGGAAGAACATGCACCTGCGGCTCTATCGCATGCACCGGCTGCTAGCGCTGCATCGCACGATTCAGGGAACCGCGGTCCTTTTACAGGCCGGGCGATGACCGCAGAAGCGCTTGACTTCGAGCCTGAGGAGGAACCCGGCGCAGTTGGTGAGGTAGAAGCTCATGAAGAACCCCTTCATCACCAGATTGAGCCGATGCAAATGCCTCAAACAACGGCGAGCCTCGCGGTGGAATCGGAAGAAATTGCCGAACATCACGAAGATGGAGCCGCCGAGGGTGATCTTGCCGGTGAGGATAATTCACAAGCCAGCATGATCGAAGAAACACCTCAACCTAGTGCTCATGAATCGAGGGAAAGCTTCTTCGCACCGCCACCTGCCGAGCCGGAGGCCGGTGCCATGACTTTCGAAAAGGCAAATCGCAAGGCAGAGCCTTTTGCCGAGGCCGATTTGGCGAACGCTGCCCCTTCGCGCAGCCGCCCCAAACGCAGTGGTCCCAGTCTCTTTGCCCGCGTGACGGGCGCGGCGAAAGCCCTGCATGCTGTCACATCGGGGAGCGACCATGCGCGGGGGGCAAGCCCTCCGTCCGAGAAACTGCAAGAGCCCAAGCTGGACCGCAGTTCACAGATCAATCAAGCCGCTAAGACGCAACCTCGCCTGACAGGGCTGGATGCAGCAGAAAAAATACGTACGGCCGAGGCTGAGGAAGAATTATTGGATATTCCTGCCTTCCTCCGCCGGCAGGCAAACTAAAGGTACTTCAAGGCTAAAGTCTCCCGTGACCCGATTTTGGTGTTACGAGAAGCGGAGGCCGCATTGAGGATGTTCCTCTAAATGGCGCTTTTCTGGGGTTCTCGAGTCTTATGGCTCGGAACCCCTCTTTTTTTGCCAATTTAATAAGCGAAACAATCAATCGATATATTGCAATGCACTGTTACAAAGCGTGACTTGCCCAACCCCCAACGGACATATTATGGTTAACTAATACTCGTCGACGGCGAGGGGCTGATGTCGGCGAGGGCTAGAACGGCTTCGGGCATTCGTTTTGCACGCAAGAAACCAGCGCACTCTGAAGAACTCCATTCGTTGTGTTGGCGTTGGCCGGTACAATGGGGAACGGGTCGAGCTTACGCTCAAACCCGCAGGGCCCAATCACGGTATCGTCTTTCATAGAACCGGTACGCCTGAGAAACACTCCTTGCCTGCCTTATGGAATCACATTGAGGCTAATTCCGATAGTGCGGTTCTTGGCGGGAATGGGGCCATGGAAATTCGGGGGATTGAGCAACTGCTCTCAGCCGCAGCGGGCGCGGGCCTCGATAATTTGGAAGTCGAGATCGACGGTAAAGAAGTTCCAATTCTCGACGGTAGCGCCGAACCCTTTGTTTTTCTGTTGTCCTGCGCTGGCTTGGTCGAACAAAACGCGCCATGCAAAACTCTAAAAATACTCCACCGGGTAGAAGTCGGGAAAGATGAACGCTTTGCCAGCCTGGAGCCTTATGACGGTTTTGCCCTAGACGTAGAAATCAATGAGAATCACCCCTTAATCGGGCGCCAACGTTGGACAGGGGACCTTACTATTGCCCGTTACCAAGCAGAAATTGCCCGCGCACGGTCCTATGCCTGCGAAAAGACGCCCGAGGGCTCGAAGCCCCAAGGATTACCGAGAGGCGAATCCTTGGAAAATGCCCTAATTTTGGGGACCAATGCCGTTTTGAATAGCGATGGCCTTCGCTACCCCGATGAACCTGTGCGGCACAAGGTTTTGGAGGTCATCGGAGATCTGAGGATGGCAGGCGGGCCGATTACCGGCCGATTCCGTGGAAAATCCGTCGATCACGGACTGGTACTTGCACTTTTACATAAGCTTTTCGCAACACCTGATAGCTGGCAATGGCTTCGCCCTGGAACCATCGACGACTTTGATGAGACACGTTCGCTCTAGAGCGCTTTCAGCAAAAGTGTGTGCGGTTTTGCGCCCGCAAAGCGCGTGACAACAATGACCTAGAGCACGTTTGATGATTCGGAAATCATTAAACGGGCTCTAGAAGGCCTCGTTCATGCGGTTTCACTGCACCACGGAGCTTCTATACACGGCAAGTCTTGTCCGCTCGTAAAGGGGGACATATAGTCCCTTGATAAAGGGACAAAGGGTGCCCGAGGTATCGTGTGCTCAATTGATGGATTTCAACTAGGATAAACTCACGTGTATGCGTCAATTTTGAAGACCCCCCTCACCTCCTGTGATCTAGATTACAATCGAGCGGCCAGATCGCCGGGGCGATGGCTCATCAATGCGCTGCTTCTTGTGCTGGGCTTATCGCTCGCCGGATGCGGGTCGGATGAACGTCCAAGCGTGTTACCCGATACGCCTGTTGAGAACCTCTATAACAATGGCCTAAACGCTCTCATTGCCGGGGACCGAGACCAAGCGGTGCTGTTCTTCGATGAAGTCGAACGCCAATACCCCTATTCCCCCTGGGCGACCCGGGCGCAGATCATGGCGGCTTATACCTATTACACCGCCAACAGATATGATGAGACAATTGCCGCGCTTGATCGCTTTATCGAGCTGCATCCGGCCAATGACGATATTACCTACGCGCATTATTTGCGGGCGATTTCTTTCTATGAGCAAATCTCAGATGTCGAACGCGATCAGGGCATGACGAAGCTTGCGCTTGACGCCTTGGACGTGGTCGCCAATCGCTGGCCGGAGTCGTCCTACGCACGCGATGCGGGCCTGAAGATAGATTTGACGCGCAATCACTTGGCAGGCAAGCACATGTCGGTCGGACGCTTCTATCAAAAGCGTCAAGAGCACCTGCCCGCGATCAATAGGTTTAAGATTGTCGTCGACTTTTATCAAACAACCACCCATGTGCCAGAGGCCTTGCACCGCCTGACCGAAAGTTATACCGCGATTGGCCTAACACAAGAAGCGCGTGCCGCTGCCACCGTCTTGGGGCACAACTATCCAGGCAGCCAGTGGTATGCAGATTCCTATGAGCTATTGACCGGTAAGGATGTTTACTTCCCCAATGCAGAGGAAGAAGACGAAGGCATCGGAGACTGGTTCCTCTCGGTCTTCGAATAACTCATTCTCGGTGGACGAGCGGCAATGCTAGCTAGCCTCTCGATACGCGATATCGTTCTCATAGAACGGCTCGATCTTTCCTTTTCGCGCGGTCTTGCCGCTCTAACGGGCGAGACGGGGGCCGGCAAATCCATCTTGCTGGACGCCTTGGGTCTGGCATTGGGTAATCGTGCGGAAACGAGGCTCTTAAGGCCCGATTCCCAGCAAGCCAGTGTCGCGGCAGGCTTCGAAGTGAACGCTGATAACCCCTTAATCGCGATGCTTGAGGATGAAGGCTTTGATCTTTTAGACGTTCGGGCCGGCGATCTTTTGATTTTGCGTCGCTCTCTTTCCAGCGACGGCCGCAGCCGGGCCTTCGTGAACGGGCAGCCACTATCCGCCTCCCAGCTTCGCCGCCTGGCAGATCATCTAATCGAAGTGCAAGGGCAGTTTGAGCAGCGTGGCCTTTTGAACCCTGCCACACACCGAACCCAGCTCGACACCTTTGCTCAGCATGACGCCAAAAGGGCGGCTCTCGCTAAGCAGTGGCATGCTTGGCAAGACGCGGAGAAGTCGTTAGCGCAGGCAGAAATCCGTAGACGAGAGGCATTACGGGATGAGGCCTTTCTACGCCATAGCTTAGCGGAACTCGAGGAGCTTGCACCCCAGGCGGGCGAGGCAAGCAGCATAGCGGAACGAAGGGCTCTCTTGAAGAACCGCGACCAACTTATTGCGGCTTTGAATGAGGCTGAAATGGGTTTAGCTGGCAATGACACAGGTTCACCCAACGTGTTGGGTTTATTATCCTCCGTGCAGGTTACACTTGAAGAAACTCAAGGTGTTATGGGCGAGCGCTTCGCTCCAGCCCTGGAAGCCTTAGCGCGCGCCGAGGCGGAGGCGCAAGAGGGCCTCTCGCTATTGCATGGCCTTCTAGCTGACTTCGAAGCATCGGAGGAAACCCTGGAGGATGTCGAGGAACGCTTTTTCGCGATCAGTGACTTGGGCCGCAAACACAACTGCGATCCTGATGAACTGTCAGCACTGCAGATATCATTTGAGGAACGTTTGGCAGCGCTCGACAGTGATGGGAATGCACTCGCCCGCTTGCAAGAAGATACCGCCGAGGCCCGCGCGGACTACTTAAGCTCTGCAGACGCGCTTTCCAAATCGCGCCAAAAAGCGTCCAAAAAGCTTGATAAAGCGATCATGGCCGAGCTGGAACCCTTGCGTCTAGGGCGTGCGCGCTTTGAAACGCTTATCGAGCCTTTGCCGGAGGGGCGCTGGGGAGCCGAGGGCATCGATAGTGTACAGTTCCTCATCGCGACCAATCCAGGCCACCCCTCAGGACCGCTCGCGAAAATCGCCTCTGGTGGAGAGCTTTCCCGTTTCCTCCTTGCGCTAAAGGTCGTGTTAGCGGCGAATAATCCCGGCCAGACACTGATATTCGATGAGGTGGACTCAGGGATTGGTGGTGCTACGGCCGATGCCGTTGGTGAGCGCCTTGCCCGCCTTGCAAAGGACCGCCAAGTTCTCGTTGTCACCCACAGCCCGCAAGTCGCAGCCCGCGCCAGTCAACATTGCAGAGTTCGCAAATCCGGTGACAATGGCACAACTGCGACGGTGGTTGAAACACTTGACGATGACGAGCGGCGTGAGGAAATAGCGAGAATGCTTTCCGGTGCAGAGGTAACGGAGGAAGCGCGCGCGGCTGCTTCCCGCTTATTGGGAAGCTAGCATATGAGTGCGGATAAGGAGAATCTGGCCACAAAGGATGTCGCTTCTCTGAAAGAGTCGGAGGCAGCGGAGGAGCTCGCTAGGCTCGTGAGCGAAATCGCTCATCATGACCGCCTCTACCACAGCGCTGATGCGCCGGAAATCAGCGACGCCCAATATGATGAACTGAGACAACGTAACGATGCAATCGAGGCGCGTTTCCCAGCCCTAAAACGCGAAGATAGCCCAAGCGAACGCATCGGCGCAGTCCCCACGAGCGGCTTTAAGAAAGTCCCGCACAAAGTCGCGATGTTGTCTTTGGGCAATGCCTTTAGCAAAGAGGATGTCAGCGAATTCCTTCAGCGTGTTTGCCGGTTCTTGAGCCTATCAGAGATCCCTATGATCCTGGCCGAGCCAAAGATAGATGGGCTTTCCTGCGCCCTTCATTATCACCATGGCAAACTGGTGCTGGCCGCGACAAGGGGCGACGGGAACCAGGGGGAGGATATCACAGCGAATGTCGCAACGATTGCAGACGTCCCAAAATCTCTCGCTGGCAGCGGCTGGCCTGAGATTTTAGAGGTGCGGGGCGAAGTCTATATGGAGCGCGCAGCCTTTCAGTCCTTCAACGCCGAGCAGGAAGCAAAGAGCGAGAAAATCTTTGCAAATCCCCGTAACGCAGCCGCTGGATCCTTGCGTCAACTAGACCCGAAGATTACCGCCAAGCGCCCGCTACGGTTTTTCGGTTATGCCTGGGGTGAAGTGTCCCAGCCACTGGGGAAAACGTTGGCCCAAGCGCGCGCCAAGCTGACAGATTGGGGTTTTACCGTAACCCGGCCAACAACCATTACCAGCACCTTGGAAGAGCTTATCGCCTACTACGAAGGCGTTCTCTCATCGCGCGCGGAATTGCCTTACGACATCGACGGAATTGTCTACAAGGTTGATCGCCTGGATTTGCAGGAAAGGCTCGGCTTCGTCTCCCGCGCGCCGCGCTGGGCCATTGCCCATAAGTTCCCTGCGGAGAAAGCAGAGACTATCTTGCATGAAATCCACATCCAAGTGGGCCGCACCGGATCGCTCACCCCTGTTGCACATCTGGAACCCATAACCGTTGGCGGCGTCGTCGTCTCCCGCGCCACACTCCACAACGAGGACGAAATTGCCAGGAAGGACATTCGCGAGGGCGATCACGTCATTATTCAGCGAGCAGGCGATGTTATCCCCCAAGTCGTCTCTGTCGTCGCAGAACGGCGTGACGGCAAGAGCAAACCCTACAGCTTTCCCGACACCTGTCCTGAGTGTGGCAGCCACGCTGTGCGCGAGGAAGGAGAAGTGGTTAAACGCTGCACGGGCGGCCTCATTTGTCCTGCCCAAGCAGTTGAGCGTCTGAAACACTTTGTCGGCAGGCAAGCATTCGATATCGAGGGGCTCGGCGACAAGCAGGTGAAGTTCCTCTTCGAAAGTGGCCGTATTGTTCGTCCCGGCGATATTTTCCGTCTGGAGGAGGCCGACCAGCGGCGAGCGGACCGGCTGCAAAACCACCCGGGATGGGGAAAGCTCTCGACCGAAAATCTTTTCGGCGCGATTGAAATCAGACGCGGCGTCTCCTTCGACCGCTTTATCTATGCACTGGGAATCCGCCACGTCGGGCGAGAAAACGCGCGCCTACTTGCCCGCAACTATGGCCACCCTAAAGCCATGCTCTCAGCACTTGACGCAGCGGCAGACCGTGAGGGCGAGGCCTATCAAGAACTGCTCGCAATCGACGGCATCGGGCCCATCGTCGCAGATGCCGTCGTCGCGTTCTTTACAGAGCCCCACAACCGCGAGGTCGTTGAGGATCTGATCACTGAGCTTGCGATTGAGGCGTTTGAAATCGCGGACACCAGTGGCTCCCCAGTGGCCGGTAAGACGGTGGTTTTCACTGGCAAGTTGGAAGCCTTTTCCCGCGATGAGGCGAAGGCACGTGCTGAAACCTTGGGCGCTAAGGTTGCTGGTTCTGTTTCCAAAAAGACCGACTTTTTGGTTGCGGGTCCGGGTGCTGGATCTAAAGCGAAAAAAGCTGAAGACCTAGGCATCCAGGTGCTAAGTGAGGACGATTGGTTAAAGCTTATTGGAGATAAGGTATGACGCGACCCACCCTAGAGGAATTTGAGGCCGCTGCGAAGAAATACGGCCATGCCCCCAGTGTGGGAGCTTTCAGCGTATGGGGCAGGTGGTGGGCGCCGACTGACCTTATTTTTCTGCACC
>CAXMNO010000195.1:0-2184 GCA_964194655.1 uncultured Acidimicrobiia bacterium | reverse complement strand
CATAACCACCTGGATCAAAGCAGCCCCCACGTCCATCGATGCCCATTCCATATTTAGTGATTCAGCCGGGTATTCGGACAGCACATCTTGCGAAGGCGTTGAGGGCTCGTTCCTGCGCGGTGCAACGAGGTAAGGATAGCGGGCTTGCGACAAATCCATGGCAGGGCCCGGCTCCAACAAAGAAGCGGATATAATAGTGCTGTTAGCAGCATTGAGGTCGTGGGCAAGGCCGGAGCCGCCCAGTGCTGTCGCACCGGCAAAAAATCCGGGTAGTAGGTATAACGCGCTCACGCTCGCGGCACTAAGGCCAACCAACCCAACCATCCAATACCAAATAGCCCGCCGCGCGTGAGCAATTTTAGCCAAAACCGTTGCCCCTGTTCCAGGTTCTGCTTCAGGCACCGCGATCAAGGCCACACCGTCCAAATCGCGGCCGCGTGACCTCTTACCCTTCACAATTTCACTGACCCCCGTCTCTCTGGAAGGTGAGGTAGGGCGTTTTGCCGGAGTATCGGGTGGATCGTCATTGCAAGGGCCAGCGGAGAAAGCGGCCATCAGTGCTTCATGTGTTAATTCCTCGCCCCTGGAGAGGGGGCCTTTAGATAATCTTCCCGCGAGTTCATCGAGAAGACCAGGTAAGCCACCGGTCTCATAGAGTATCGCTTCTTGAACCTCGCCGCTCGCGCACAAAGCCTCGGCGATCCCCGGCGGTATTCCTCTACGAGACAAAGCCCAGCAGAGAAACTCCACCAAATCCTTTTCGCCCACCGGCTGAAGTTCGAAACTCCAGGCAGCTTCAATGCCTTCGTAGCGCGGCGGCAGGCGTCCTTTATTGTCTTGCCGGATCGCTAGAACCACTTGGCAGAGCTTGTGCCCGGCGCGGTGCCATGATGAAAACTCTGCCAATTCTTGAAGGAACCTGCGGCTTAGGCGCTCGGCCCTATCAATAAAGACGACGCTTTCCCGGCCACTGCGGCTACGCTCCACCATAACGGAGCTTAAGATGCGCAAGTATCCATCGGGATTTTCGAACTCACTGGGTAGGCCGAAGCCCTCGGCGCAAAGCTTCAAAAAGCGAGAGAAGGTCATCTCCCGCTCACCCATGAGGAGGATGCAGCCTTCCGAGGCCTCGGGCTCAGCCAAAATCCGGCTCAAGAGTGCGGTCTTTCCGACCCCTTCCACGCCGGTCAAAATAGTCAGGCCATCACGGTCGCTAAGGCGCGAAACGGCTAATTCCGCTAGGCAGCGACGAAAAGATCCGTGCTCGAACCAGATATCTTCCATCAGAGGTTCGCTTATAGCGTCCAAAGATAGTATCCCCCCACCTTGAGTCACTGATTACTCCCTCGAGCCACAGGTTATCTCCTCAAGTCGGACTGAG
Source organism: uncultured Acidimicrobiia bacterium (assembly GCA_964194655.1). Taxonomy (GTDB): domain Bacteria; phylum Pseudomonadota; class Alphaproteobacteria; order Kiloniellales; family Kiloniellaceae; genus JAJFGK01. Next base: position 803 of record CAXMNO010000195.1, on the reverse strand, counting down.
CGGCCGGCCGGTGTCGTGCTGCTCGGATACGCGCCATGCAGACAGACAGGCGATGGCCTCGGTTTCATCACAGTTCTCAAAGAATGACACGACCCGGGCCAAATCTCGTGAATCGAGCGTTTCCTCACCCAGCCCAAGTTTCCGCGACAAGATATAGACGGAGACGAATTGCAGTTGCTCCATGCCAAGCGCCTTACACGCCACCGCCAAATCACGTCCATCCAACCCGTATAGCAAGCGCAAGACCGTCATATGACCAAGGCCGGTCATAAGCGCAAAAATCTCTTCTGCCTCGGCGATATCGGCTTCACGAAGCGCGCGCACCAAGCGCTCGCCTCCCTCACCGGGTTCAAGCAACCCTTCAACGCGACCAGAAGACTGATCATCTGGATAAAGGTGGACGACATCCGCGCTTTGTGCGCTACCCTGGATGCGTGACACCACCAAAGTCGCCGATTCTTGATCTTTTAGCGAGAGCCGGTCTTTAACCCTGGGCCCAACTTCATGCGTTGTTGCGGGCTGGTCGACAGTGGGTTGATCGCCAACGGATGCGTCGGCGGTGGGCTGACTGGGGCTATCGGAGGATGAGGCATCAAGCGGCGCGGGCGTGGCATTTGCTGCACCTAGAGCCAAATGTTCTTCTTCAGCGGGCTCACTGCTTTTGGGCTCAAGCTTCGCATCCTTGATGATAAAGCCGACATCCTCGCGCTTTTCACGCCTGGATATCATCGAACCCGATAAACTTCCTGCTCTTTTCCCTGCCATGACTCCCCCAAGTCCGGACAATCACACCTTAGAAATTA
>CAXMNO010000194.1:0-4657 GCA_964194655.1 uncultured Acidimicrobiia bacterium | reverse complement strand
GGATAACTTCTAAGCGCGCCAAAAGAGACGCGTGAAAAGAATGAGAACCGTAAAGAGCTCCAGCCTGCCAAGCAACATCCCAGCACAAAGAATGAGCTTCGCCGTCCAGGGAATAGTTGAGAATGTGCCGGAAGGACCGATGACATCCCCAAGTCCAGGCCCGACGTTGGCCAGCGCAGTTGCAGCACCCGAAATCGCTGTCACAAAGTCGAGCCCGGTAAGACCGAGACCGACTGCCAGAGCTGCCAAGGTCACGGCGAAAAGGAAGAAGAAGCTCATCACCGATGATGATACGGAATCGGGAATTGGCCGCTTGTTATAATAAGCGAAGAAAACGCCGTTGGGCTGTATCAGGCGCAACAGCTGTGCCCTTGCCGTGGCATAAAGAACCTGCAAGCGAAAGATCTTGACGCCGCAAGTGGTGGAGCCCGCGCACCCGCCGATGAACATCAAGACGAACAAGAGCGCCATGATAAAGCCGCCCCATTGGCCATAGTCTGCGGTGGAAAACCCACTTCCCGTCATGACGGAGATTACGTTGAAGGTGGCATAACGCAGTGCACCGACCACGTTTTCATCGCTCGTTCTCAACAGCCAATAGGTCGTGAGCGCGATGGAGACCAGCAAAATGGTCAAAAACCAGTGCACCTGACTGTCTTGCCACAGCGGTTTTAAGCTGCCCCGCAACAGCCGAAGGTAAAGGACGAACGGGAGGCTTCCGATAATCATGATCACGCTCATCGCGTAATCGATCGCAGCCGAATCGAAATGGGCAACAGAATCATCCGAGGTCGAAAAGCCACCCGTTGCAATCGTGGTCATGGCATGTGCAACGGCCTCGAAGCCGGTCATGCCAAGAAGGAAGAGGGCGAGAGCCGCACAACCCGTCAAAAGAATGTAGATCGCGGCAATGCCGCCTGCGATCTGTGCCGAGCGTGGCAGTACCTTATCGGTGTCGAATGCCTCGACACGGAACATCTGCATGCCACCGACTTGCAGGATCGGCAGCACGGCAACGGCCATGACGATGATACCGATCCCGCCTAGCCACTGCAGGATCGCGCGCCACAGCAAAATGCCCGGAGGTGCCGTGTCGAGCCCAACAATCACCGTAGAACCGGTCGTGGTGATACCCGAGACCGACTCGAACAGAGAATCAACGTAAGTCATCCCTAGCTCGGAAAACCGGAAGGGAAGGGCGCCGAAGATGGCAATGACAACCCACGCCATCGTGGTCATCAAAAAGGCCTGTCGCAGCGTGAGGCCGGTCAAGGTCGTGCGGGTCGTTAAAATCGCCGAGACCCCGACAAAGAGCGTGACCGCCGCAGCCGTCAAAAAAACTATCCAATCCTTATGCCCGACCGCCGCATCGGCGATGGCCGGGATCGTCATAGCGACTGCGAGAATTGACAGTAAGACGCCGTTGACGAAGAAAACCGGACGTAGGTCTATCATTCCCCCTGCGATCCTGCAGCGTTAGCTATTAAGAAGCGTGCCGGCGCCCGGCGCGCTAATCAGCGAAAGGAATTCGCGTCTGGTGCGTGGATCCGTGCGGAATAGGCCCAGCATACGGCTGGTTACAAGGCTTGTGCCCGGCTTATGCACACCTCTTGTCGTCATGCATTGATGGCTTGCCTCGATGACCACGGCGACTCCTTTGGGCTGCAAAACCTCGTCGATGGCGCGCGCGATTTGAACCGTCATCTTTTCTTGGATCTGCAGGCGTCTAGCATAGGCATCGACGATACGTGCCAGCTTGGAAATGCCGACCACGCGGGATCTGGGAAGGTAACCTACGTGGGCGCGTCCGATAATCGGGGCCATATGATGCTCGCAGTGGGACTCGAACCTGATATCACGCAAGAGGACCAGTTCGTCGTAACCCTCGACTTCCTCGAAGGTCCTTTGCAAAAGCGCAACAGGGTCGACGTCGTAACCACGGTAGAAATCCTGATAGGAACGCACCACCCGTTCAGGCGTACCGGCCAGTCCTTCGCGCGCGGGATCATCACCAGCCCAGCGCAGAAGAACCGTCACCGCCTCTTCAGCTTCTGCCTGGCTTGGCCGCGAGGCGGCAGGCGCTGCGCCATCACCGGTTATAGGCGAGGAGTCGCTTGAAATCGACGCCTCTTCTTGAATACCCTCTTCAGCAAAATCCTTGGCACTCACTGACCCGTTTCCTTTTTCACTGTTAAATGATCGCCGAATTCGGGGCGTTTAGTGGAGGTTGACCGGTTGATAGGGGCTGTCGAGAGAGAAAGCAGGAACGGCGACTTGGAAAAGTTCACCCGTTTCCTCGCGCATCTCGTAGGTGCCAACCATGATGCCAGAAGGTGTCGAAAGCGGGGTGCCGCTTGTGTATTCAAAGCTTTCACCCGGTTGCAATGTGGGCTGTTCGCCAACAACACCGGGGCCGCGCACTTCCTGCATGCGACCGTGAGAATCGGTGATCCGCCAATGGCGATTTAAAAGCTGCACCGTTGTCGGTCCCAGATTTTCGATTTCGACCTGATAGGCCCAAACATAATGATCGTCCGATGGCACCGATTGATCTTCAAGATAGATCGGCTTTACGGTTACTCGGATCGAATGTGTCGTCTCGCTATACATTAACTCGAGATCCTAAAGTTGGTAGGCCTGCTGCCCCTCACCAGTTTCTATTCTACCCCCGGTGCGCAACTTTTCAAAGTACCGCCTAAAACCCGGGAATTCGGCCCCTTTCCGCCGGAAAGCCAAGACCCCTTCGTCTATTTAGTGAAAGGACCCTCGTCTGGCAAAGGCCAAATTTGGAGTAAAGCTGACTTAATGATGCAAGTGACCAGGAAATACGCTCGGCTTCTCTTGCGATCTAAAGATTTCTTGATAAATTCATCACTAGGAGCAGGGCGGGTGTAGCTCAGTGGTAGAGCAGTAGCTTCCCAAGCTACGTGTCGGGAGTTCGATTCTCCTCACCCGCTCCAAAATCGCCAAAAGATAGCGATCTACCATCTCGTCAGCCGGGCGTCTGGTGGTTTCAAGTAAGTCAAACTAAACTGATTTTTCAGGTCAAATTAATCGCCGTGGCGTGCTTTGGCGATTTTTTGGCCTTGGTAAGCAAGTCTACGAACATTTTGTGCTTTCAAACGAAACTAGACGTCGTGGTGAGGCTATAAGAAGGTTGCGGGAAAGTGGTGATAGCACAAAGAGGCGTGAACGCGTTCAAGAAGATCCTGATCGCAAATCGCAGTGAAATCGCAATTCGGGTTATGCGGGCTGCGAGCGAGCTCGGCATTCGCACTGTTGCGATTTTCTCTCATGAGGACCGTTTCTCACTGCACCGTTTCAAGGCCGACGAGGCCTATCTTGTGGGCGAGGGAAAAGAGCCGGTTCAGGCCTATCTCGATATAGAGGACGTTATCAGGGTGGCCCGCGAGGCGAAGGTCGATGCGATCCATCCTGGGTACGGATTTCTCTCTGAAAGCCCGGAATTTGCTGAAGCCTGTTTAGAGGCTGGGATCACTTTTATCGGACCCAAACCGGAAACCATGCGGCTTTTGGGTTCAAAGGTCGCAGCCAGAGAGTTGGCTGAAAAGGCAGGCCTTGCTGTTATGCCGGCAACAGGCCCGCTTCCCTTAGATGACGCAGAGGCGCGCCGTCTCGCCGAAAAGGTTGGCTTTCCGGTCATGGCGAAGGCGAGCTGGGGTGGTGGCGGGCGCGGCATGCGCGTCATCGAGCGCGCTGAAGATTTGGCCGAAAAGGTGGCAGCCGGTCGCCGCGAAGCGAAAGCAGCCTTCGGCAAGGATGAAATCTTCTTGGAGAAGCTGGTTCGCCGGGCGCGCCATGTCGAGGTGCAGTTGCTTGGTGATTCTCATGGCAACGTCGTGCACCTTTGGGAACGCGATTGTTCCATGCAGCGCCGCAATCAAAAAGTCGTGGAGCGTGCGCCCGCGCCCTATCTCGATGAGGCAGCCCGCCTGGCCCTTTGTGATTCCGCGGTCCGTCTCGCGCATAAAGCGAACTACGAATGCGCGGGCACGGCTGAATTTCTGATGGATGTGGATAGTGGTAAGATCTACTTCATCGAGGTCAATCCGCGCATCCAAGTTGAACACACGATTTCAGAGGAAATAACTGGAATCGACATCGTCAAAGCGCAGATCGAGATCGCCCAGGGTGCCAAAATCGGTGAGGCTGGCTGCGGCGTTCCGGTCCAAGAAGACATCACGATTTACGGCCACGCCCTGCAATGCCGGATCACCACCGAAGACCCGCAGAATAAATTCATTCCCGATTATGGCCGGATCACAGCCTATCGCGGGGCCAATGGCTTTGGCATACGCCTTGATGGAGGGACTGCTTATTCCGGTGCTGTCATCACGCCGTTTTACGATTCATTGCTGGAAAAAGTAACGGCCTGGGCACCGACGGCAAGCGAAGCCGCCGAGCGTATGGACCGGGCGTTACGCGAATTCCGCATTCGCGGGGTGGCAACGAACCTCTGGTTCTTGGAAGCATTGGTGAGCCATCCCGATTTCCGTTCCGGCAATGTCACGACCAAGTTTATCGACGATACGCCTGAACTCTATACCTTCAAGCCGCGCCGGGATCGCGCAACGCGCCTGTTGTCCTTTATCGGTGATGTTCTCATCAATGGTAATCCTGAAGTCGCGAACCGCAA
>CAXMNO010000193.1:0-5491 GCA_964194655.1 uncultured Acidimicrobiia bacterium | reverse complement strand
CTAGCAAATCGTCTTGCCCGTTTTTTTGAGTATACGAAGATTCTTACTTAAAATAATTTGGCGCCTTTAGAACAATCTTGACCGCAGAACTTACTTAACGCTAGATTTAGCAATATTGTCATTTTTAAATTTGAATTCATTTTAATCGCAAGGGGAGCCATTCCATGGAATCTCTGGTTTTTCTCATTGCCGTAATCGCCATCTTTTGGGTTGTCGGCTGGGCGCTCCAAAACGAGAAAGCCCCGTCGATTGAGGCCCAAAAAGGCTTTTTCCGAATGAAACCGCCTGCGGCTGATGGACGAGCGGATCCATCCGGCCTTGGCCGATCACCGGCAAAAGAGGATTGATACATCAGCCCATGTCCCAAGCGTCCCAAGTGTCACTGGGAAAACCGCGCGACAACCACACGGGACCAAGTTGCTGGTCCAGCTTCGAACAAGTCCCTGATAGTTACCTTCAAGCCTCGCACGGCTACACGCAGGATAACTTTTTCCAATCCCTGCCTTGGTACCAAAACCTCCTGCAGACGACCTGCCACCCAGATGTCGAATTCCGTCTCTACGCATTCGAGAGGCACGGAACCCCACTCGCCCTGCTACCAACCCTCGAATCAAAGGGGAGCGCGCTTTTAAAGGGACTGCGAGGAACCAAAAGCCTCACCAACCTCTATTCGCTCTCCTACGATCAGATACGCCTCGCCGATGAGGTTCGCGAGCAAGAGATTGCCACCGCCTTCATCGAAGCCATCCGTGCTAACAGGCGGGCGAACGCATGGCTACAGTTTGAATGCCTGGAAGAAGGAACCGGTTTTCTGCCGGCCCTTGAAGCTGGCTTAAAAGATCAGGGCTATCTGACACAAATATATGAGCACTTTGGAAACTGGTTCGGTTTGTTTGACGAGGGCCATTCTTTTCAAAGCTTTTGGCACGCGCGTCCAAGCATTTTGCGAAACACTGTCCGGCGCGCCCTAAAACGATCCTCCAGTGCTGGAAAGCTCGACTTTCGTATCTATCGTGAAGCAAGCGAAGTGGAGGCAGCCATTGCCCACTACCAAACGGTCTATGATTGCTCCTGGAAAGATCCGGAGCCCTATCCACTTTTTATTCCTGGTCTCATCCGCGCGGGTGCTGCAGCCGGGGTGTTGCGCTTAGGTGTCCTATCACTTGATGGAAGCCCCATCGCCGCTCAAATATGGATCGTGAGTGGCGATCGGGCGACGATCTATAAACTTGCTCATGACGAGCGCTTTAAGAAGCTATCGCCTGGAACAGCCCTGACTTATCTCATGCTGGAAGCCGTTCTCACCTCAGAGAAGATCGCGGAAATCGACTTTGGGCGCGGGGACGAGCCCTTCAAACGCTTGTGGCTAAAGAGGAGACGCCAATATCACGGCCTGATTGCCTTCGACCGCCGCTCTCCCCTGGCCATGCTAGAAGCAGCAATACACATCGCACCCGCATGGCTGAAAAGGCTATCGGGAGCTGATAGGCGAGGTACGGCTCTTCTTTGAAGGATGGCTTATTTCGTAAGTGCCAGGTAGACGCCGTCCCAATTCAAGCCCGGCGGCTCTAGCATGAAGTGTCCAATGCGATCGCGGTAAACGTCGTAAAGCGCCTCTAGATCCGGGGCTAGGCCCGTGCATTCATCTGCGCGCGCGCGGGCCTCATCCCACTTTTGCGCCCTATAAGCCGCCAGCATTTTATTGTGCCGGGCTTCCAAATCTTGAAAGGCCTGGGTTTGGGCCATTTTCTCATCGCCAAGAAGCCCAAAAATCCGCACGGCCTCTTCCTTGCCTTTCACCGCGATTAAATCCAGCTCAAGTGCGGCAAAGTCTGGTGCGAGTTCGCGCGTGCCGCCGCTTATGATCGTGCCCACCCCATAGGTTTTCGTTTGCCCCTCAAGCCTTGAGGCAAGATTTACATCATCACCGATGATCGAGTAGTCGAAGCGCTGATTTGATCCCATGTTACCAACGACGCAATCGCCTGTGCTGATGCCTACTCCCATGCGCAGTTGAATGGCACCCTGTCCGGGCGCACTCGAGCGCCAGTTACGCGCTCTGCGTTCGCCTTCGTTGCGATCTTCCGCACTCGCCTTTTGCAGGATTTCGGCAAGGCTATATTGAGCCGTCGCCAAACCCTGGTCAGACGCTAAGGTCAGCCACTTGATAGCCTCGACGATATCCCTCTCGACACCGTCACCCTCGGCAAACCGGGTCCCTATGTGGCGTTGCGCCTTTGCATAGCCACTTTCAGCCGCACTCTTGAAATTTTCTGCGGCCTTAGTCGGATCCGCCTGAACCCCGATGCCGTCACGGTAGTTCTTGGCAAGCTTATATTGCGCTTGCGCGGATCCCGCTGCCGACGCAACACCTTTAGCCTCATCTTTATCACCGCGACTATCAGCTGCGCTTAACCCCTGGGTGCTCGCCGCTTCGCGCTCCAACTCCTCATTCAAGACCGCTAGGCTCTCGTACATCTTAAGGGCAGCCCGGCAGGCGTGACCCGCATGTTCCGGATCATCCATCGGCGCATTCCAAAAGCACATCAGACAATCCCCCATGTACTTATCAATCGTCCCATTTTCCACTAGAACAGCATCGGTCATGGGAGACAGGAAGCGATTTATAAGCGAAGTCAGGCCCTTGGGATCGGATTTGAAGCGTTCCGATATTGTCGTAAAGCCACGAATATCTCCGAACATGACCGTCATCAACCTTTGGTCACCGCCAAGTTGCAGCCGCTCAGGATGCTCGGCCAATTGCTCCACCACGACGGGCGAGAGATAGCGCCCAAAGGCCGAGCGAACCTGCCTCTTTTCCGCCTCCGAACTAAAATAGGATAATGCGGTTGCCGACATAAATACGAACATAACGATTACCGAAGGCGCGACCGGATCCAGCAGCCAGCGATGGCTATCGAAAGCATACCACGAAGACGCGACAGCGACGAAAGTAACAGTGCCACCGAGGACAGTCCCCCAAAGAGCTCCTGTCATCGGCAATAGAAAAACCAGGATACAGCCCAGGACTGCGACGTAGGCAAGTTCCAATGTCCCGGCAAAGCTAGGTCTTCTCAAGTATTCGCCGGTCAAGATTTGTTCTATCGCCTGAACATGGACCTCAACACCGGGAATGCTCGCATCCAACGGTGTCGCGCGAAGATCGCGAAGGCCGGGCGCAGAGGTCCCAACGAAGATAATCCGACCTGCGATATCGTTTGGGTCCAGCTCATCGGAAAACACCTTCCAGGCGGGGACGTAACGCTCAGGCACCGACTTCGTGTAGTGCAACATCAAACGCCCAAGCGCATCAGTGTGTACTGCCTTGTGTCCGATCTTGATCGAATCAATGCCGGTCTTTTTGCCAAAAGAAAGAACCCCACTGGCCCCGGAAGACTTCACGATATAGGTCTTCGCCCCTTGTGCCACGCGCAATGCCTCTGCTGCGAGAGAGGGATAAAGTTCGCCATCGGCTGAAAAGACGATCGGAATGAAACGAAGGATTTGATCGATTTCCGGCATTGAGTTGAAGGCGCCGTTTCCCATGGAGGCAGCCTCGATTTCAGGTAAATTTGTCGTAGCACCCAGAAATTTCGGCGCGAAGAGCAATGGGTCGTCACCGCCATGCGCAAAGGTCGCCTTTAGGGCGGGCACCTTGCCGGTCTTGCGATTACCGAAAACAAAACCGGTGACGACAGGGGCTTTGGCAATTGTGTCCGCTAAAATTTTGTCATGGCGCGGCAAAACCGCGACGGACTCCCGCAACGCCAGCACTTCTAGGGTTTGCGGCCACATCGCAAGGGCTTGATCGGGTGAGCTGCGATCCGGTTCGGCGAAGACCATGTCAAAGGCAATGACGGCTGCCCCAGCCGCAGTCAAACGTTCTATAAGCTCTGCAATAACCGGACGAGGCCACGGCCACTGCCCAAGCCGCTCAAGTGACTCATCATCGATATCGATGATCTTTAACGGCATGTCTTCGCTAAATTCACGCGGCTTTATACGCTGATAGGTGTCAAAAATCAGCCAGCGCGCATGCTGAAGCGCCGGCGGATCGGCCGCCCTCAGAACCAGGAATGCCATCAATACGGCAAGCGGAATTGCCCTAAGCCAGATGCGTGACATATTCAAACTTTACTATTTAATAGAGTATATGTAACGCTTTTAAGCGCGGCTTCGCATTAAAAGAGGGATCAAGCATTGAGATGGAGAAAAATTTCTTCACATGCTAAAGTAATATTAGTTACATGGAAGCCAATTACGCTTTTTTGACTGTTTGATATGTTTGCGAGATGTGCCAGATTTATTTCATTGGCATTTTTAAGCGTAGTATATTTTTAGTAAAGGTGTGAATTCAACTCGTTTCCGCGGGGCAATCAGTGCTGAAACTTGGTTTCATTTCCCGGATACTGAGGACAATTGTCGTCAGCGCATGTTTCGCCTTAGCGCTATTGGTAGGGCCGGTGGGTCTCGCTCGTGGGGCGGAGATCACCGGTGCTAATGACGCCGATGCAGCGGACTTGGCAAGACAACAACGCCGGGCCGAGCTCATCGGCCTTTTTACCGGCAATGACCCTGATCGAACGGTCATGCATTTTTCGGTCCTCCCATCCTTGGAAGACCCCACAGAGCTTGAAACGCGCGTTTTTGTCCAAAGGCGGGGCGATCAAGAGGTTTGCATCGGGCTCACCGCGCCGGATATCATTACCCGCGCCTATCGATCCGATCCAGGCCAGATATTTGACCCTGAAGTTCCGGCGTCCATTAGAATGGATACCTCTGGTGAGACAGGTGATCTCATCGACTTTAACGATATCAAGCTATTTATTCGCCCCCATAACCCCGCATACCTCTTTGAGACGGATGAGTGTTTTGCCGTTGGCGCGCTTGGCGGCTGTCTTATCGAAGGTGACTCGGCGTGCGACGAAATTCTCGAGGAAAATCAGGAAGTTTGTATCGGCCAAGGCGGGATAGCCGGATTTTGCGGTGGCGGTGTTGAGCACGCCCAATCTATCGATAGCCTCCTAAAGCTGATAGCAACCAATGCGCTTGCCCCGCCGGTCGTTACTGAGGCCGGACCGGAAACAACCGCGCCCATAGCCGATTTTACGCCCGATCAAGTCTTCAGCGCGCCCGAAATTGGGGACGGGACGACACCTCTTCCACCGATAAGCGCACCCAATGTCACTGATGTGCTGCCATTGGTTGGCGGCGGGGCCGTTTTGGTGCAAGTCCCAGAGGTTAAGGGGCAAACACTCCAGGAAGCAACGGACACGATCGTGGCAAAGCGCCTCGTTGTCAGCGGCGTAATAGTGGATGAAAACCTGATCCCGATCATCATAGGCTCACTCACCCTCATTCGCTCTGCCCATGCGCAAGACCAGACCTGCGAGGCGGGGAAAGCCGACCGCACCAATCCGCCCGCGGGGACATTCGTCAATGCATTTTCAGGGGTGCTCATCATTATGTGCGGCGAAGCCGTCGATGTTCC
>CAXMNO010000192.1:0-2222 GCA_964194655.1 uncultured Acidimicrobiia bacterium | reverse complement strand
AAGGAAATAACGCGCGGCTAAATGACGCAACGGTTCTTTCAAGGCCTCCACAATCACCGGATCATCGCACCAATCCTCGCGCGCCAAAATCGCACCAAGGGCCTCTGCGATATCGTCACTGCCACCAAGCGCCCGCGTTCCGCCTTGTTCCTCACGCGTGAAGGACCGCGAAAGGCTCGCGCTGTCCTCACCACTAAGCCACTTCCTAAATCCGGGAACAGGGGACAGAGTTGCAAAGGTCTTTAGGTTCGAGAACTCCTTTGCGAGCGTCATAACCACACGCTTGATCAAGTATTCACCAAATGAGATGCCTTGCAGGCCTTTTTGCGTATTTGTGATGGAATAAAAAATCGCCGTGTCAGCTTTTTTCGGATCGCCTTCAGGGGCCGTCTCATCAAGGAGTGCCTGGACACTTCCCGTGATGCCCTTGACGAGTGCGACCTCGACAAAGGCGAGCGGTTCTTGCGGCATCCTTGGGTGGAAGAGCGCATAGCACCGCCGGTCGGAATCGAGCCGGTTTCTGAGGTCATCCCATGACTGGATCTCGTGAACAGCCTCATAATCAATCAGCTTATCCAATAGCTCGGCAGACGAGCGCCAGGTAATCTGCTGCAGATCAAGGAAGCCAATATCAAACCATGAATGAAGCAAACCTTTCAGGTCCCTGTCTAACGCCTCGAATTTGGCTAGTGCCTCCATATCGGGCGACCTCCCTATCAGGTCGAGGATATCGGCACGGAGATCGACAAGGAACTTAACCCCTTCTGGCAGGGCATTGAACTGGGTCAAAAGCTTCAAGCGCGGTGCCTCTAGTGCTGCGCGCAAATTTCGCTCTGCCCGCGCTCTTGCTGCTTCATCCGCCGCTGCTTGGTAAGCTGCTGCCTCTTTAGAAACGTTATCTGGGTCAATCGCGAAGTTGCTTGCCAGCAAATCGAGGAAAACAGCCTTACCTTCCTCATCAAGTTCGAGATAGGTTTGACCCAGCTCGGCCGCGCGCATGCGTGCGGAGATTTCTCCACCTCTTGCCTCCAAGCACTCCCGCATCAACGCTTCAAGGGATTGGTGATCGCCGGAGGCCGCCGCCAAAGTCGTCAAACCCAGGCTTCGCGCCGTGCCCTGTGCAATCTCCCGCCAAGCCCTATTCAAACGCGAGAGGGGACTTTTCGCCATGTGCGATTCCTTATTTCCATCCATGATGCTGTGGCTAAGGGCGACCGCACTATATTTAAGAGCATGCACTACAACCTTAAAGGCCTGTTGCCAAACAGCAACGTCGGATAAGAATGGTCGCTAAACTTTAATCAAATATGGCCCCCACTTGACAAAGGTCGCATGACGAGAGGCAGCATGCCGGACACGCCTAAAATCAAAACCTTCACCGATTTCGATCTCATCTACAATAACCCCGACCCCAGGCCTTACTATCGCAACCTGGCACCGGTTGATTACCGCATGCCCGGGGTGACCTGCAGCTTCTTGAAGAGGTATGCGAAGCTTCTCACGGGCCATTTTGGGCGGCCCAGAATTCGCATCCTCGATTTTGCCAGCGGCTTTGGCGCCAACGGCGCTCTACTGCAACACGATTTGGGGATAGGGGATCTCTATAGCTTTTACGACAAGGAAGCACCCGGCGAATTGCCCGCGTGCGATCAGTCCTTCTTTTCGGCCCGGCGGATAGAGCAAAACCCTTTCGAAATTGGTGGGTTGGATATCGCCGCAAACGCCCTTTCCTATGCAAAAGCCAATGGACTGATTTCTGAGGGATTCGCAGAAAACCTCATCGAAAATTCGCCGAGCGAGCGCTTGCGCGCCTTTCTACAGCAGACCGATATCATTATGGAAGTGGGTGCGCTGCTTGATGTTTTGCAAGATGCAGTGATCGAGCTTTTAAAGCGCGCAAGTCCTGGGCGACGCCCATGGCTCCTCACTTCGCCACGCTATGACGTCGATATTGCGCCCTTGAAAGCCCATTTGGCTGAAAGCGGCTATATTCTAGAAACTGTCAACCCGACCCCAATTCACTATCGAAAGCTGATCGGCAAGCAGGAACGGGACTTGGTCGCCGAGCGCATTCGCGATCTTGGCCGAAACCCCGAAGACGGTTTTGAGGGGGAGGCTTTTGTGGTTGATCTTCTGCTTGCAAGGCCTGAGGCAGACGCGAAAGCACTTCCCCTATCGATGCTCGCCTTCGACTAGAGCACTTTCAGCAAAAGTGTGCGCGG
>CAXMNO010000191.1:0-10764 GCA_964194655.1 uncultured Acidimicrobiia bacterium | reverse complement strand
GAGTGGAAGTCCTTCTTATGTGTCTTCAGGTGGTCCGTGAGGTTCACGATCCGCTCGGTGAGAACAGCTACTTGAACCTCTGGTGATCCGGTATCACCTTCGTGGGTCGCATATTCTTGAATTAGCTCTGTTTTACGTTCGGCCGTAATCGACATCGCTGTACTTTCCATCTAGCTAAAGGTTGAGAACACGGACCGGGTGAATTTCACCTGCTTCGTAACGGGTTAGGGCAACCGGGTTTCTAGCAGTCATCACAAAGACTGTGTCCCCCTTTGCCAATCCTTCGACACGATCACGATACATCCGGGCCATCAATGACACCGGCTGTCCGCAACGCAGGCGGTTCGCCTCGGCCTCCGATAAAACTATCGCCGGGATGTCGTCCAGCGCAGTTTCAAGTGGAAGCAATTGCTCCAAAGCGGCGGGACTATGCCCTAAGGTTTCCAGATAATCCAGCGAAATCGCATTGTCTTGCGAGAATGGACCAACCGATAGGCGCCGAAGCGCCTTAACATATGCACACGTCCCAAGTGCTCGACCCAAATCACGCGCCAAAGAGCGCATGTAAGTGCCCTTGCCGCACTGAACTTCTAAAACAGCCTCGTCTGGGGAGGGGCAAGATTTGAGCTGGATATCATAAATTTCGACCGGGCGAGGCTTAAGCTCAAATTCCTCCTTCGCGCGGGCCATTTCATAAGCCCGGCGGCCTGAAACCTTTATCGCGGAGAAAATCGGCGGGACCTGCTCAATCCGACCAATAAAGGTCGCAAGCACCGCAAGAATTGCACCCTCATCCGGGCGAAGGTCCGATTCCTCGACAATTTCGCCCTCACCATCATCCGTCGTCGTCGCCTGACCCCAACGCACAGTGAGGAGATAGCTCTTTCTGCCAGCGGTAATGTAGGAGACCGTTTTCGTCGCCTCCCCCAAAGCGATAGGCAGAATGCCACTCGCCAAAGGATCAAGCGTGCCGCCGTGCCCAATTTTGCGCGCATCAAAAACCTCGCGCACACGGCTAACCACTTGGGTCGAAGTCAAGCCAACGGGTTTATCAACAGCGATCCACCCTGTGATCGACTGCCCCTTCTTACGCCTAGCCATATTTAATCGACGCTCTCCGCATTGGAATCCATGGGGCCACAAGGTGTCGAGGCCTCAATATCGCGGCGCACCGTGGGGCGCTGCAGCACTTCATTAATATGGGATGCTTCGTCAAAAGTCTTATCGGCTTGAAACGACAAGCGCGGCGTGTGGCGGAGCGTCACTTCACGACTAAGCTGGCCACGCAGGAAACTTCGCGCACGATTGAGGGCTTCGACAATCAAGCCCAATCCCTCACCGCCCAAGGGTATTACAAAGGCCGTCGCATTCTTCAAATCGGGACTTAACCGCACCTCTGTCACGGTAATATTGATGTCCTCTAGGATTGGATCGTGAAGATCTCCCTGCAAGAGGACGCGCGAAAGCGCATGGCGGAGTTCTTCCCCGACACGCAATTGCCGTTGGCTTGCCTGCTTTGCGCCTTTCATTGGATTTTCCACTTCGCAGGTCCCCCGTTCACCCACCAGATCTCCAGCGGGAAAACGGGAAAACCTCATTCATAGGTGTGCCGTTAGAGCTCTCTCGCAATTTCCTCGATCGTGTAACATTCGATCTGGTCGCCCACCTGGATATCGGAATAGTTTTCGAAGGCCATACCACATTCGTAGCCCTCGCGAGCCTCCTTCACCTCTTCCTTGAAGCGACGGAGCGTTTTCAACGTTCCGTCATGGATGACCACGTTGTCACGCAGCAAACGAACTTTCGCGCCGCGACGAACATTGCCCTCGGTGATCATACAGCCGGCGACCTTGCCAACCTTGGTAATGTTGAAGACCTCACGAATTTCCGCATAGCCCAAGAATTCTTCGCGCTGCGTTGGCGACAACATCCCCGAAAGGGCTGCCTTCACGTCGTCGACCACATCGTAAATGATCGAATAATAGCGAATTTCGACATTATCGCGCCGCGCCATATCGCGCGCCTGCGGGTTGGCGCGGACGTTAAACGCAATGATGAAAGCACCCGTTGCGCGCGCCAGGGTGACGTCCGATTCATTGATGCCACCGACGCCGGTGTGGAGGATGCGCGCCTTGACTTCCTCATTACCCATCTTTTCAAGGCTAGCGGCAATCGCCTCGACCGAGCCTTGGACATCAGACTTGATGACAACAGGAAGCTCCTTGGCCACACCATCTTTGATGGACTGAAGCATCTGCTCCAACGTGCCGCGGCTAGACGCAGCGATTGCCTTTTCGTGGCGCGTCCGTTTACGGAAATCCGCAACATCACGGGCGCGGGCCTCTGTGTCGACCACAACAAAATCGTCGCCTGCTAATGGCGTACCATTGAGACCCAAAACCTCGACGGGCATTGCAGGACTTGCTTCTTCCAAAACCTCGCCGCGTTCGTTCGCCATCGCGCGAACACGACCCCACTCGGCACCTGAGACGAAAATGTCACCGACACGCAAAGTACCGCGCTGAATCAATACGGTCGCCACAGATCCGCGGCCACGATCAAGCTTGGCCTCGACGACGACGCCCTCACCCGGTCGGTCAGGGTTGGCCGAAAGCTCCAACACCTCTGACTGCAGGAGGATAGTTTCTTCCAGCTTGTCGAGTCCCGTTTTCTCCTTGGCCGAAACTTCAACAGCCAAAATATCACCGCCCATCTCTTCGACGACCAGCTCGTGTTGAAGCAGCTCTTGCCTCACACGATCCGCATTCGCCTCGGGCCGGTCCATCTTGTTGATCGCAACGATGATAGGAGCCTTTGCGGCCTTGGCATGATTGATTGCCTCGACCGTCTGTTCCTTGATGCCATCATCACCCGCGACAACCAAAATCACGATATCCGTGACATCCGCACCGCGCGAACGCATCTCGGTGAAGGCGGCGTGGCCTGGGGTATCGATAAAGGTGATTTTATCACCACTGGCAATTCTCACCTGATAGGCACCAATGTGCTGGGTAATGCCGCCCGCCTCGCCCGCGACAACGTCCGTTTCGCGGAGCGCATCCAGCAAAGACGTCTTGCCATGATCGACATGGCCCATGATCGTGACGACAGGTGGACGCGGCTCTAGGGAGCCCTCGTCATCTTCCGGCCCCGTCAAACCAACCTCGATGTCCGCCGCGGAGACGCGTTTGATGTTGTGCCCGAATTCCTCGACAATCAATTCGGCTGTATCGGCATCGACGATCTGTCCACCAGTCGCCATAACACCCATTTTCATGAGCGATTTGACGACATCGACACTGCGCACCGCCATCCGGTTTGCCAATTCCTGGACTGTAATCGTCTCTGGCACAATAACCTCGCGGACAACTTTTTTCGGTGGTTGATGACTTTGCGCATCGCGCATTGCCCGCAACTGCTTTTCGCGCCGGCGTTTGACGGATGCCAGTGAATGCTGGCGCCCACCACTATCATCGAGCGCTTGGGAAATCGTGAGTTTGCCAGAGCGGCGCTTGTCAGCTTCGTGGCGTGTAGGCGTTGCCTTTGGTTGTTGTACTTTACGCTGCTGCTTGACCCGGCCACCAAGCTCGTCTTCCAGCAAAGCCGCAGCCTTTTGCGCTGGCGATAGGTCCGGCGCGGGTTTCGGCTTAGACACGACCGGCGCTTTTGATTTAGCTGGCTGGCCAGGCTCTTGCTGGGGCGCGGCTCCGTCAGGTTCTAGCGCGGCGGCTGCTCCTTCCCCCGCTGCAGTTGCGGCGGAATTAGTGCCATCTTCCTCATCAGCCCGGCGCTTTTCTTCTTCGGCTTGCCGCTCTGCTAATTCCTTAGCCTGGAGTTCAGCTTCCTCAGCCTCTCGCTCCAGGCGTTCGTGCTCCTCCACCTCCCGGCGCGCGTCTTCTACTTTCGAAACCTCTAAGGCGCGCAGTCGGCTCTGGCGCTCCTGATCTGACAAGCCACGCGCCGTCGAAATACTCTCTTCCGTGTGCCCCTCGCTCGCTAGATCGAGGCTACCTTCAGGCCCACGCACGACTTCTGCCATACGGCCCGACTCCCCACGCTCGAAGGTTCGGCTGCGCTTTACTTCCACCTGCACGGTCTTAGATCGCCCATGACTGAAGCTTTGCCGGACCTGACCAGTCTCAACCGTCTTCTTCAGCTCAAGGCGGCCAGGCCGACTAAGGCTTAGAGGCTTTTTTTCTTTGGTTTCGTTGCTTGTGGTCATTTCTGTCAGCCACTCGCTCCACTTGGCGCTTGTTCGGACCCACCGGTCGCCGTTTTCGGCATCAATTCTCCGAGACGCGCAATTTCTGCCATAAACCTATCGGCAATACCACCCGATGCAATGGCAATGTGAACTGTATTCTCCCGGCCCAGCGCTTCGTCGAGGGATCGCCCCTCGAAAAGCTCAACCACCGGAACATTCCTCACTTCCGCCAGACGCCGAAGTTTACGGCGCCCATCGGGCGACGCATCTGCCGCCTGAACCAACACGGCGGCGCGACCTTCGCGCAACCATTGTTGAACTTTTTCGAACCCTGCCGTCAAAGTGCCGCCACGCCGAGCCAACCCCAAAAGGGAAAGCATATGTCCTCGTGCCAGCATTATCGTCCGCTCTAACAGGTCCTCGCCAACAAGGACCTGGCGCTTAGCCGAACGCGAGAATGCACCCTTGCGACAAGCCTCAGCAATCACTCTACTTTCCGGCGTTACCCATAGGCCACGCCCCGGCAACTTACCTGCAATATCGGGGACTAATTGACCGTCAGGCGCCAAAGCAAAGCGTAGCAAACGCTCGCGGGGCAACAGCTTTCCTGTCGCCACACAGCGCCTGGTAGGATCATGCCGATCCCCGCCGCCCTTCATCTCTTTCGCCAGATCAGTCAACTTCTCAAACTGCCTCTTCTGCTGCGGCTTCGCTTGAGGTATCGGCTTGGTTACCGGCATCCTCTTCGCTCGCACCCTCTGCAACATCATCTTCATCTTCAAACCAGTGAGCGCGCGCTGCCATAATAACCTCATTGGCAGCTTCCAAACTCATGACATCTTGGCCAAGGATCTCAACCAGCTCATCGCTCGCCAAATCGGCTAAATCGTCAAGGGTCACAATCTTATTTTCGCCAAGCGTCACTGTCATGGCCGATGTCAGGCCATCGATACCTGCAAGTTCCTCGTTGACGCCCAATTCGCGCATACGCGATTCGTTTTCCTGCTCCACCTTCTCCAGGTGCTGACGGCCACGGACGCGAAGCTCCTCGGCTACATCTTCATCGAAACCTTCGATATTCCCCAGCTCTTCTACCGGGACAAAGGCAACCTGCTCTATATCGACAAAGCCTTCGGCCACCAAAAGATGTGCAATGACATCGTCAACATCGAGCGCATCCATGAACAACTGCGAGCGCTGACGCATCTCTTCTTGCCGGCGACGGGATTCTTCCTCTTCTGTGAGAATATCGATGTCCCATCCACTCAACATCGACGCCAAGCGCACGTTTTGACCACGCCGGCCAATCGCAAGCGAAAGCTGCTCATCAGGGACGACGACCTCGATGCGCCCCTGCTCCTCATCGAGCACGACCTTTGAAACTTCAGCAGGGGCAAGTGCATTCACAACAAACGTCGGAATATCCGGCGACCAAGGAATGATGTCGATCTTTTCACCTTGTAATTCACCGACCACAGCTTGAACGCGTGAGCCGCGCATACCAACGCAAGCCCCAACTGGGTCGATAGAATTATCATGCGATAGAACCGCAATCTTAGCCCGGCTACCGGGGTCGCGCGCGACCGACTTCAACTCGATGATGCCGTCATAGATTTCCGGCACCTCTTGCGCAAAGAGCTTCGCCATGAACTGCGGATGACTGCGGGATAGGAAGATCTGAGGTCCACGCATTTCCTCGCGCACATCATAGATATAAGCGCGCACGCGGTCGCCGGTACGGAAAGATTCGCGCGGCAATGTTTCGTCGCGGCGGATAAGTCCTTCGGCGCGACCAAGGTCAACCGTGACATTCCCGAATTCATTACGCTTGACGATCCCATTGACGATCTCGCCAACACGGTCCTTGTACTCGCCGAATTGGCGCTTACGCTCCGCTTCTCGGACTTTTTGCACAATAACCTGCTTGGCGGTTTGTGCTGCAATCCGGCCAAGGTCGATTGGCGGCAATTCATCGATCACGAATCCACCGATTTCGATCTCAGGCTCTCGAACGCGCGCGTCCTTCAGCGTTATCTGGGTGATTTCATTTTCAATTTCGCTCGCAACCTCTCGGTAGCGGCGCAAGCGGACCTCGCCGGTGCGGCGGTCTATTTCCGCACGAATATCATGCTCGTGACCGTATTTTGCCCGCCCGGCTTTTGAAATCGCTTGCTCCATAGCCTCAAGGACTTCATCGCGCTCAATTGCTTTTTCCCGGGCCACGGCATCCGCAACCTGGAGAAGTTCTGTTCGAGAGAGACTGCTGGTGTCCATCTGGGGCTCCTGCCTCGCTAACTCGCCACAGCCGAACCGCCGTTGGTCGCGGCTATCAGCTCATCCGTTAAAAGAAGTTTCGCTTTTGCGATTCCTTCAAAAGTAAGTCTTTGCTCACCCTCATCCGTGTCGATTAAGACTTTTCCCCCATCGACCCCAAGAAGCCGACCGAGAAATCTCTTGCGACCATTGACCAGGTCCGCCATTTCGATTTTCGCCTCGAAACCGGCAAAGCGCTCAAAATCTTTAAAGCGCGTGAGGGGCCGGTCCAGCCCCGCCGAACTCACCTCAAGAGTATAAGCGCCGGCTATCGGATCCTCGACATCAAGCAGTGCGGAAATCGTCCGGCTAACCTTCGCGCAATCACCGACTTCCATGCCGCCATCGGCGCTCCGCTCCGCCATGATCTGAAGGGTCGGATTGTCACTCCCGCCCATGATCATCGCGCGCACAATCTCATAGCCCAGCGCCTCTAGTGAAGGCGCAATAAGGGCTTCGATTTGCGCTGCCTGACCCTCGCTTGTTTTAGCGTTGGCCTCCGTGCGCTGCTTTGGGCTCTGAACGTCGCTTGCTGTCACTCAGTTCGTTCTCTTACTGCTTGAAGGAATTTAAAAGCCTCAGCGCGAAGTCGCGCTCAATAAGCCACTTCATCCCAATAAAAAAGCGGGCCAGAGGCCCACCGTCTTTCGGTAGCCCAGGGAGATATTCCTTATCTCACCCTTCGTTATTCGCGCCAATCTACGCCGACGTCTTCCTTCTCGCAAGTGATTTCTAATCAGCGTTTTTGGGCGCGCGCGTTCCGCTTGAATCGGAGGAAAAGGGGATGGCGATCGGCTTGCAATGCTTTTTCTTCATAGCGAGTCGCCGGCCAGTCATCTGGGCGCGCGCGCCTGTCATCAGGTCGCTTGGCGAACCATTCAAAATCAGGGTGGTCTTGCATGTGCAAAAGCATCCATTTCTGATAGCTCGGATGGTCACTGGCCATTCGCAACTCACCGTTATCTCGCAGCAAACTGGAAATCAGGTCAAGGGTCCCTGCCTGGATGAGACGCCGCTTGTGGTGGCGCACCTTCGGCCAGGGATCGGGAAAAAGGATAAAGATCCTGGAAATCGATGCCTCTGGCAACGCCGCCATAAGGTCCCTGGCATCACCTTGATAAACTCGTAAATGCTCCAAGGCTTTGCGGCCTTCGACCACTCGCAAAAGCTTCACGATGCCGTTGATGAAGAATTCGGCCCCAATTATCCCCACCGAGCCATTATTTTCGGCCTGTCGTTCAGCCTGCCAAGCCAGATGCTCGCCGCCACCAAATCCGATTTCCAGCCAATACTCTTCGCAAACGACCTTGAAGAGCTGCGCCATATCGATAGGAGCGTCGCCCTCTGGAAGATCAATGGAGATCTTTGGCAAGGTCTCTTCCAACAAACGCCGTTGATCGGCGCGAAGCCGGCGACCTTGCCTGCGACCATATAGTGTTTTACGCAGCACTTCGTTCACGCCTAATCGACGGCCCTGTTGTTGTCGCACCCTAAGGCAGCGGCGAATAATTTACGCGTTGAATGCGGAGCGAAGTTCGCCCGCAAGGTCCGTTCGCTCCCACGAGAAGCCGCCATCATCCTCTGGCTGGCGCCCAAAGTGACCATAGGCTGCGGTGCGCGCATAGATTGGGCGCGAAAGACCTAAGTGTTCACGAATACCGCGGGGGGAAAGATTGACCAATTCGTCCAAGATATGAGCAAGGCGCGCTTCCTCGACCTGGCCAGTGCCATGGCAATCGACATAGAGGGAAAGCGGCTTTGGAACACCGATCGCATAAGAGAGCTGAATTGTGCAGCGCTCTGCCAGTTCCGCTGCAACGACATTTTTGGCCAGATAGCGCGCGGCATAAGCTGCAGAACGATCGACCTTGGTCGGATCTTTACCGGAGAATGCCCCGCCACCATGAGGGGCGGCACCCCCATATGTGTCGACAATAATCTTCCGGCCCGTCAAACCGGCATCGCCGTCCGGTCCACCAATGACAAAGCGACCGGTCGGGTTAACATAGAATTCCTCTTCCACGCACATCCAGCCTTCGGGCAACACCTTCGTGACATGCGGCCGCACAAGTTCGCGGACAGCTTCCTGGTCGAGGTCGGCTACATGCTGCGTTGAAACCACGACCGACTTTGCACGGATGGGCTTTCCGTCTTCGTACTCTAACGTCACCTGGCTTTTTGCATCCGGCCCCAAGCCGGAGGCCGGGTCGCTGTGGCGCTTCTCTGCCAAGGATTTCAATATGGCATGGGAGAGATGTATCGGCGCTGGCATCAACACCTCAGTTTCACGGCAGGCATAGCCGAACATTATGCCCTGATCACCGGCACCTTCGTCCTTGTTACCGCTGGCATCCACACCCATCGCAATATCGCCGGACTGCTCGTGGATATGATTGTGAACTTCCATGTTGCGCCAATGGAAGCCTTCTTGTTCGTAGCCGATATCCTTTACCGCACCGCGAGCAGCCTCTTCGAGAAGTTCTGCCGTTATCTCCGCAGGCCCGCGCACTTCGCCCGCCAGGACAATCCGGTTAGTGGTCGCCAAAGTCTCCACCGCGACGCGCGATAGGGGATCATGCGCCAAAAAAACATCCACTATGGCGTCGGAAACGCGATCGCAAACCTTGTCGGGATGCCCCTCTGAAACGGATTCACTGGTAAAAAGATAACTGCCCTGGCGCATCTCCGCCCTCCACTAATTCGGCTATCCTGTTTGACCGCTTGCAGTATTTTACGTTCACAAGCACGACGAGCGCACAGTCCTTCATGCCTAGGACCGTGTCATGCCTTCTATAACTAATAACGGCAAGAAAATTCAAGGCCTCAATGACAATTCGCGCGCAAAAGCCACCCAAAGATGGTGCACGGGAATATTGCAATCAAAGAAAGCAAAAATAATAATGCCTTATTAAATATTCGACTTATTTATCTAAAGGCGGTCTGCCACGCTTAGGAGCATCGTCGAGCAAACCCTTTTCCCGCCTGGATGATACGCTGAGGCTCTTTGTGATCTCAAAGAGGCGCCGGCGCAGTTCTTCACCTTCAATCCGGTAATAGGCCCGCACCAGCTCTAGCGTCTCGCGCTTTAATGCCGGATCACGCTCAACCTCGAACTCTGCTTGTTCTTGATCGGACCACCCACCTAGGCGCCGTGCAGGTGACGAGGCGGCGATTGCATCAGGTATTTCTTCAAAAAAGAACCCAACCGGAACATCAAGGACACGCGATAAGTCAAATAGCCGGCTACTACCGATCCTATTAGCGCCACGTTCATATTTCTGAACTTGCTGGAAGGTCAAACCGATGGCCACCCCCAATTTCTCTTGGCTCAAACCCAATATCGTCCGACGGAGACGTACTCGTTGCCCGACATGAACATCTATCGGATTGGGCCCTTGAGGACCACGCCTGCCCCTAGGGCGGCCACGCTTTGCCATAGAACTTTACCCGTACAAATTCCGAACACAATGACCACGTACTAACGTATGCTTTTGACTTGCCAACGGAAAATTGTAGAGAGTTACTTTTGATTCAAGAACAGTCGAAAAAGTAAGGCTAAGAGAAGCAATCCGGCGATCAAAACCCCTACAATCGCATTACCAATTTTTGCATATGGAGTTATGTCATTGAGGGCGGCTGGAAGATCCGCATCCACGACACCCCTTTCCCCCAAAGCTAGTTTTTCCACAACCCGACCGTAGGAATCGACGACTGCTGAAATTCCGGTATTTGCGGCACGAATGACCGGTAGGCCTTCCTCCACAGCCCTTAAGCGGACATTTACGAAGTGCTGATGTGGCCCTGAGGTTTCGCCAAACCAGGCGTCATTTGTCACATTAAGTATCCAGCCGGGCCGTGGCGCGTCACTGGCAACGACGGCACCAGGAAAAATGACCTCATAGCAAATAAGTGGGCTTACGGGTGGCAGCCCATTCAGGGTCCAGTGCTGGAGGCCTGAACCGCTATCAAAATCACCGGCGGCGACAACAAGCTTCCCAAGCGGCAGATATTCACTCAGTGGATCATATTCGCCAAAGGGTACGAGGTGAAATTTATCAAAAGTCGCCCTGATCTCCCCGAAGCTATCGAGCGCATGCAGGCTATTATAAAATTCGCGCGCTTCTCCTTCACCCTCAACGCGCGGCGCACCGGTGAAAAGATAACCTCCCGGCGGGACGATGCGGGCTATCGAACGTCGCAGATCTTCACTGTCTGAGAGCAAAAAAGGAACCGCCGTTTCGGCCCAC
>CAXMNO010000190.1:0-2863 GCA_964194655.1 uncultured Acidimicrobiia bacterium | reverse complement strand
CCAAAATTACAACCGGGCCAGCGGCATCTGATTGGGGGCGCTCTATCGTTCGATCGGTTCCGGACATTGCGTTAAGCCTTCAGCCCGCCCCATCAGCCGCAAGGGGATCGCTTGCACCATCACGCATCAACTTCCAGCGATAGGCATCGCGGAGCGCATTAAAGGAAGCATCGATGATGTTCCCCGAAACGCCAACGGTGGTCCAGCGCTGACCGTTTTCGTCTTCACTTTCGATCATGACGCGGGTAACGGCTCGCGTGCCTGCTTTCGGGGTCAAAATCCTGACCTTATAGTCCACGAGATGCATGGGTTCGAGCTGCGGGAAAACAGGGATAAGCGCCTTTCGAAGCGCTATATCAAGCGCGTTTACCGGACCGTTACCGTTGGCCACTTGATAGCTTGTATTCTCGCCGACACGGATCATGACGGTGGCTTCTGATTCTGTCACCAGCTCGCCGCGTGCATTCCAGCGCCTCTCGTCCATAACCCGAAAACGCACAATATTGAAATAATCCGGCACGCCTTCAAGGGCACGGCGCGCAAGCAGCTCAAACGAAGCCTCAGCCCCATCATAGGCATACCCTTCGAATTCCTGGCGTTTTACTTCTGCAACAAGCCTTTCGACTTTTGGGTCTTTGCTATCGATTTCAATACCGGCATCTTGAAGGCTTGAGAGGATATTTGAACGTCCCGATTGATCTGATACGACGATGTGGCGGTGGTTCCCAACCAAGTGCGGCTCAATATGCTCATAGGTACGCGGGTCTTTCGCAACCGCGGAAACATGCGCGCCCCCTTTATGAGCAAAAGCACTTTCCCCAACATAGGGGGCATGGCGTAAGGGCGCACGATTGAGCAGTTCATCCAGCAAGCGTGAGACGTGGCTAATGTTTTCGAGCTGCTCATCGCTCACCGCGATCTCAAATTCCGTCTTCAGCTTGAGGGAGGGAATGAGCGATATCAGATTAGCATTGCCGCAGCGCTCACCCAGACCGTTCAAGGTGCCTTGGACTTGGCGCACGCCGGCACGCACTGCCACGAGCGAGTTCGCAACAGCATGGTCGGTATCGTTATGGGCATGAATGCCCAAATGGCTACCGGGGATTATGTTCACCACCTCGCCTACGATACGCTCAACCTCATGAGGGAATGTGCCGCCATTGGTATCGCACAAAACAACCCAGCGGGCCCCTGCGTCATAAGCAGCCTTAATGCAATCCAGTGCATAATTTGGGTTGGATTTATAACCATCGAAGAAATGCTCGGCATCGAACATCGCTTCACCGCGGCGTTTTTTCGCTAGAGCGATCGAATCGCCGATCATCTTGATATTTTCGCCACGCTCGATACCAAGAGCGACATCTACTTGAAAGTCCCAAGACTTTCCAAAAATGCAGACCGCATCGACGTCTGCGTTCACAACCGCAGCAAGGGTCGGATCGTTTTCCACAGACCGCCCCGCACGCCGGGTCATGCCAAAGGCGACAAACTTGGCGCTAGACAACTTGGGGCGATTGCCAAAGAAAGCATCATCGGTCGGATTAGCACCAGGCCAGCCCCCTTCGATATAGTCGAGACCGAGGCTGTCAAGCGCATCCGCAATCGCCATTTTATCAGGCACGGAAAAATCGACGCCCTGCATTTGCGCCCCATCGCGAAGGGTCGTATCGAAAAGATAAACGTAATTTTCGCCGTGCTGGTCTTTATTGCTCACGCCTTTTATCCCCATAACTTTCGACCTGCCGCGCTGGTTTGAGCATAAGGTCTCCTTAAGGTCAACTGGGGGCTCAACTGGGAGGTCGGAGCCTGAGAAAAAAACAATCCTCCCATAAGGGGTTAATACTTGCAAAACATGCGCATTCCGCATAAATCGAATATAAGGGCTCGCAGAGAAGACATGAGTAATAATAATTCAGTTTCGGGTACGTCGTGGTTTCGGGGACGATCTAATTTCAAACAATGTGGGTCATGGATGAGTATTCTATGCGACTATTGATCGTCGACGATGAAATCGAGTTTGCCCGCTACGTGGCAACTGTCGCTGAAGGCCTCGGATTTGAGACCGAGATCTTCGATCACGCACACGCGTTCCAAGAAGCCTGCCGGACGAAAAATCCCGATGCCGTTTTGGTCGACATGGTCATGCCGGATATGGACGGGATTGAGCTTGTGACCTGGCTCAGCCAAAGGGGGGCGACCGCCCACCTAATGGTCGCAACTGGCTACAATCCCAAGTATGCGGAGATGGCAGAGATCTTGGGTGCGCAAAGCACCTTTAGTTCCATCACAAAGCTGCAGAAACCCATAAGGGCGGTCGAACTTCGTGAGGTGCTGACGAGGTTTCTCGATAGCGATTCGAATGGAAACGCTTCCTAGGCCCATCTAGATCAATTTGCCTCGCCCGCCAACACCTCAGCTAATAGAACATCCAGGGCCCCGCGGCCAAAGGGTTTTGCCAGGAAGTAGACACCCTGGCCTGCGTCGTGCACTTTTCTTGCCGTCTCGGTATCAGCGGTGCCGCTCATAATGACGATGGGCAAATCTGGGCGCTGCGATTTCAAAGCCTCCAAGGTTTGCCACCCGTCCATCCCAGGCATCGTAAGATCGACGAGTGCCGCTTTCAGCGCTGGATCTTGCTTAACTTGCGCTAGACCCTCAGCGCCATCAAAAGCGACAGTGCAGCTATAGCCGAGATTTTTGAGCTGGGTGGCCAAGATATCGCCAAATTCTCTCTGGTCATCGATAACCAGAAGCCGAGAGGGCGCCGTCTCACTAGATCCCGGTTCACAAAACGCCTGAGAGAGAGACAGTTTCCCGTAACCTGCCGCATTGGAGGCGCGCGGCAAATAGACCCGCACCCGCG
>CAXMNO010000189.1:0-2459 GCA_964194655.1 uncultured Acidimicrobiia bacterium | reverse complement strand
TTCGTGAAGCCACTCTCGCCTTGACCCAGTTGCTCTTCAAGAACGCGCAGGCGCGTGATTGAATTGGAAATGGTCTTCCAGTTGGTCATCATGCCGCCGAGCCAGCGGTGATTGACATAGTACTGGCCACAGCGTGCGGCTGCTTCTGCGATCTTCTCGCTTGCCTGACGCTTTGTACCAACGAACAAGACGCGCCCGCCCGAGGCAACAATTTCACGAACCACCACCAGGGCTTGATGAAGCAAAGGAACGCTCTGCTCAAGATCGATAATGTGGATGCCGTTGCGTACACCAAAGATGTATTTTTCCATCTTTGGGTTCCAGCGACGGGTGGTGTGTCCGAAATGGACGCCAGCTTCCAAGAGCTGACGCATAGTGAAATCAGGAAGCGCCATTTGACTTCTCCGGTTCTGCCACCGCAGGCCATTCATCCCTTAAGGGACACCGGAGCGACTGACGGAATTTCTCCCCGCCAAGCCGCCATACCTGCGTGTGAGGTTTCAAGAATGTTGCGGGACATACCCCCTTTGACGAGGTTTGGCAAGTCCTGAGGGGCGAAAAGACTAAGGAGGCGAGTTGGTGCCAAATTTTATAGATCTTGCACCATAACGCCCGGCAAAGCCTTGATTGCCTGACGCATGGAAGATGAGAGTTTAAAGCGTTCCTTCAGTTCGAGCTCAACTTCTTCGCGGCCCTCCAAATCGAGCAGCAGAAAAACTTTGCCCCTGCCAGGCCCGTCACGCTGCAATAGTTCGCGCAAAGGCTCTAAAGGACCTTCATCTTTCAAGAACATCCTGATACCATTCGCCGCATTTGCCGCCACTTGTTCTAAGGATTCCAGCTCGTTCACAGTCAGTCGTGGCTCTTCCCCGCCTTCCATCCACTCAACAGACACACTGAAGAGGATCGGATCGGCGCTTTCCAGAAAATCACGGCCTCGTGCCAGAGATTCGGAAAATAGGGTAACCTCGAAGACCCCGCTTGCGTCCGTACACTGCACAAAAGCCATACGGTTACCCTTGCGGCTATTGAGCTCTCGTTTTGCCGTGACGATGCCTGCCAGCTTACAACGGCCCGAAAAGTGCTCGCTTAGGACTTCCTGGTAGGTCTTCACACCAAATTTTTCCAGGCTGTTACCGTAAGCATCGAGAGGGTGAGCTGAAAGATAGAAGCCCAAAGAATCGAATTCACGCCGCAGTTTCTCCATTGAAGGCCAGTCTTGCACCGCAGGCAATCTAAGTTGCTCGCTTGTTTCAGACTGTGGGCCGCCACCGAAAAGCATCCCCTGCCCGCTTTCACGCGCACTCGATTCTGAGGCCGCGTGCCGGACGATTGTCTCCGCACCGGCATGTACTTCGGCTCTATTTGGACTAAAGCACTCAAAGGCACCAGCCGTTGCCAAATTTTCGATCTGCCGTTTGTTGATAAGGCGCGCATCCAATCGACCGGCGAAATCGACCAAGGATTTAAACGGACCATTCTCGTCTCGCGCTGCGACAAGGCTTGCCATGGCGGCAGCGCCAACATTTTTGACTGCGGCAAGGGCGTAGCGAACAGCAGGCGCCTTACCTGACTGTGGCTCCACAGTAAACTGAACATTGGAGTGGTTGATGTCAGGCGGCAATAAATCGATGCCCAGACGCCTAAGTTCTTGGCGGAAAATGTTCAATTTATCGGTATTTCCCATGTCATAAGTCATGGAAGCGGCCATGAACTCGACCGGATAATTGGCCTTCAGGTAAGCCGTCTGATAGGCAACAAGCGCATAGGCTGCCGCGTGGCTTTTGTTAAAGCCATAGCCAGCAAATTTGTTTACCAGCTCAAAGATGTCGGCGGCCTTTTGCTTGGGAACCCCACGATCTACTGAACCCTCGATAAAGGTTTGCCTTTGCGCAACCATCTCAGCTTTGATCTTCTTACCCATGGCCCGGCGCAACAGATCGGCACCACCCAGGGAATAGCCCGCCAAGACCTGTGCGATCTGCATGACCTGTTCCTGATAGATCATGATGCCATAGGTTTCGTTTAAAATGTCCGCCAGATCGGGATGAAGAGTATCGACATCCTCTTTGCCGTGTTTGCGTGCGATGTAGCTTCCGATGTTTTCCATCGGGCCAGGGCGATAGAGCGCGACTACGGCAATGATGTCTTCAAAACGGTCCGGTTTTAGTTTGCGCAAAGCATCGCGCATGCCAGACGATTCCAACTGGAAGACACCGATTGTCTCCGCCCGGCTGAGTGTTTCGAAGGTTTTGGGGTCGTCGAGTGGAATATTAGTGAGATCAATCTGGACCCCTGTCTCAGCAATGTGCTCGCAAGCTTTGGCGAGAACGGTCAGAGTCTTCAAGCCGAGGAAGTCAAATTTAACGAGACCCGCTTCTTCTACGTACTTCATATTGAACTGTGTGACGGGAATATCGGATCTGGGATCACGGTAAAGCGGAACCAGCTCCTCCAAA
>CAXMNO010000188.1:0-2200 GCA_964194655.1 uncultured Acidimicrobiia bacterium | reverse complement strand
TTTGGCGTGGTTTGAGACTTCATAGGCGGGCAAGCCTGCCTTAGCCAAGTGGTCGCGGGTGAAAGAGAAGAGCTCGGATGCCTCATCTACTGGTAATTCCCGCAGCTCCCCACGACGCCGGCGGGCATGGAAGGCTGTCCCTTCTTCTATCGTCAGCTGATAAAGGGAAATGTGCGATGGTCCAAGCGAAAGCGCCTCATCAAGCTCCTTGGCCCAGTGGGCGTGATCCTGGCCCGGCCGCGCATAGATGAGATCGAAGGAATAGCGCGAGAAAGCGCGCCTGGCCAAATCGATCGCGTTCAGCGCACCTGCGCGGTCATGCTCGCGCCCGAGGAATTTGAGCGCCGCATCGTCTAAGGCCTGAACACCAAGCGAAAGCCGTGAAACCCCTGCATCCGCGTAGGCGGCAAAGCGCGCAGCCTCGCTCGATGTTGGGTTGGCCTCAAGGGTCACTTCCAGGTTCTGGTCATGGGGCCAGAGCGCCTTTGCGTGCGCGATGACGGCGCCAACTGTCTCTGGAGCCATCAAGGATGGCGTGCCGCCGCCAAAAAAAATTGATTTCAGTTGGTGCCCGGGCGCGTCGCCCATCTCCAAACGTTCAGCGAAATAGTCCAGTTCGGCCAACAGTGATCGCCGCCAGCGATCTTGATCGATCTTCTCGCGCACATGGCTGTTGAAATCGCAGTAAGGGCATTTAGACAGGCAAAAAGGCCAGTGAATGTAGAGGCCAAGGTCTTCCGCTTGGCTCGACCGGCCGACATGCGTTTTTTGCGATGAGGAAATCGGGCTCACGCGGTTTTCCTGAAGAAATTGCCGACCAGCAATTCAAAAGCGCGCGCGCGGTGGCTGATGGCGTGCTTGGCCTCTGGTTCCATTTCGCCGAAAGTCAGATCGTAACCATTAGGCAAAAAAATCGGATCATAGCCAAACCCCTTGTCGCCGCGCGCGGGCCAGACGATTGTCCCCTCGATCTTGCCCTCAAAGGTCCGGGCCTCACCATCTGGCCAGGCGAGAGAGAGGGCACAAATGAAGGCCGCTCGCCGGTCTTCCTCGTTCTTGAGTTCTTCCTCGTTCTTGAGTTCATCGGCCACGCGGGCCATGGCTACCTGGAAGTCCTTATCCGGCCCAGCCCAGCGTGCGGAATATATCCCAGGGGCGCCATTCAAAGCTGTAACAGCCAAACCGGAATCGTCGGCTAATGCAGGCAGGCCGCTGGTCTTAGCCGCTGCCAGTGCTTTTAGTTTTGCGTTAGCTTCGAATGTAGATCCTGTCTCTTCTGGTTCCGGCAGGCCAAGTTCGCGAGCGGAGACCACATCAATGCCGAGGGGTGCCAAAAGCTCGGCAATTTCCCGGACTTTACCCTGATTGTGGCTCGCGATCACAAGCTTTTCGATCGAACCTCTTGACGCCCCGGCCCATGCTTCACCAGAAGACATTCGCACCTACTCTCTTTTAATTTAAGAAATCTCCAAGACTTAAGAAAGACCAAGGGCTTCGCGCTGTAAAATTGCCAAGCGACTGATGCCCGTTTCAGCTAAACCAAGTAGGGCTTCGAACTGTGAACGGCTAAACGGCTTATCCTCCGCAGTTCCCTGAATTTCGACAATACCGCCCTGGCCAGTCATTACGAAATTCGCATCTGCCTGGGCTGAGGAATCTTCGTCATAGTCAAGGTCAAGGACAGCAACATCCTTGAAAAGTCCGCAGGAAATGGCAGCCACCTGGTCGGTCAACGGAATTTCGGTGATCACGCCAATATCGCGCATGTGTAAGAAAGCAAGGTGCAGGGCGACATAAGCACCTGTAATTGCAGCGGTCCGCGTGCCACCATCGGCCTGGATAACATCACAGTCGATTTTGACTTGCCGCTCTCCCAAAGCGTCCAGATCCGTGACAGCCCTTAACGAGCGGCCAATGAGGCGCTGGATTTCCTGCGTGCGGCCAGATTGCTTTCCTTTGGCAGCCTCGCGATTGCCACGGGTGTGGGTCGCACGCGGCAGCATGCCGTATTCCGCTGTCACCCAACCGCGGCCAGAGTTGCGTAAAAACGGTGGCACCTGGTTTTCGACCGAGGCCGTGCAGAGAACGTGGGTATGGCCAAACTTTGCCAGACAGGAGCCTTCGGCATAGCGGTTGACGTCGGTTTCCAGGATAATTTCACGCAATTGATCGGGGCCACGGCCGGACGGTCTCATCTAAG
>CAXMNO010000187.1:0-5624 GCA_964194655.1 uncultured Acidimicrobiia bacterium | reverse complement strand
GCCCTTTAATAATCCGCACTTAATACTGGCAAGAGGCGATATAGGCTTCTGCTATGCGGCTAGGATCGGACATCAGCTTCTTTTTCCAGCTTCCCAGTGGTGCTTTTGTTTCTATTAGTCCACGCAGTATGCCGATATTGTCTGTGCGACCAATGGAAAGGGCACCGACGAGGTGATCCCCTTGAAAGCTTAAACGGGTATAGCGGAAGGCTGCTTCATCAACCTGGCTTGCACTCTCACCGCCCTCGACACCATCCCACGCGCCAAAACTGGCCGTTACGAGCCCTGCAGTAGCCAAAACGTTCATGGCCAAGCTGCCATGAAATGCCGCATTTTCACCAACCATGTTAAGCGCGGCTATTCTGCCGTGATCCACTGCTGTTGGCTGGATGGCATGAACCGACCAGCCACCCGTCGAAAAATCGGGACCCTGCGCACAGTCACCTGCCGCGTAGACGTCGGCGACGGATGTCTCCAGCTTATGGTTCACCATGATCCCGTCTTCGATTTTGATGCCGCTGCCGTCCAGGAAATCCGTATTGGATTTTACGCCGGCGGCGACCACAACCAAACGTGCAGAAATAGTCTTTCCGCTATCCAATTCGACGGACAAGCGCCCATCCGCGCCCTCGCGCACTGCGGTAACACGGGTCGAGGTTTCGACTGTGACGCCCTTATCTTCACACCAGCGCTTGATCATGTTGCCCGCAGTTTCATCGACCATTCGAGGGACCATACGATCGAGCGCCTCCACCACCGTCAAGTCCACACCGCGTCCGATCAAGGCTTCCAGAATAATGCACGCAATGAAACCCGCGCCGATCATCACCACCTGGTCGCCCTCGTCTGCGTGCGACATAATTGCGCGCGCGTCCTCTAAGGTCCAACAATGATGGACAGCGGGCAAATCCAAGCCCGACACTGGTGGTTCAATAGGGCTGGCACCGGTCGCAATCAACAGTTTCTCATATGATTGCTTTGTACCGTCGCTGAGCGTTAGGTTTTTAGCCACCGGATCGACACTGCTCACAGTGCCTTGCAGATACCCAATTCCCGACGAATCGTAGTGGTTTTCCCGCTTTCGCAGATACGTCCCCTGCTCTCCTATAAGACCGGTTAGGACGTAGGGAATGGCCATTCGGGAATAGGGTGGTTCCGCTTCGTCACCGATCATTAGAACTTCTTTGCTAGGCGCTTTCTGCTTTAGCGTCTCCGCCGCCACAACGCCCGCCGGCCCCGCACCCACGACCACATAGGTCATTCTTGCCTCCTCCAACGATCAGGTTCTTTCGAATTTTCTTTCCAGAGCACTATATTTAGACCGTGCCCCCGCAAACGTAAAAGAGGAGGGAAAGCCAAAAGCCATCCCTCCCCATTAGATCATGCAAATGAAGGTCCTCAGACCGCCAAGCGCGATAGAGTCTCGTTGGTCGGGACACCGTCCGTTGTCCAGCCACGGGCCTCATAATATTCCGGCAACATCGTCTCCAAGCCATTGATAAGGCCTTCGGCCGGTCCGGTTTTGGCGCTGTCCTTCAAGAGGCGTGGCGGCAAGTTATCGTCCTTGCCGGTGAAGCCGGCATCGATGTTGAACTTACGCTCCAGATTCCAAATCCGCTCCCCCACTTCCAGCAGGCGGTCGGTGGTCCACTCCCCCTCACAGGCCGCATCGATCTGCGGAGTCACGTCCTCCAGCGACCAGGCGAAGGAGGTGAAAATACAAAGGCCGGCGGAATCGAAGACCGCCGTCGCGTCTTGGAATGCCTTGACCAGTCCGGCCTTGCCGTCGGTTGCGAGTGGATCGGTTTTCTCCGGAATGCCCAATATCTCGGAGGCAACTGTATAGCTTCTCAGGTGACAGGCGCCCCGATTCGAGGTCGCGTAGGTCAGGCCCATTCCCTGGATACCCCGCGAATCATAGGCGGGAAATTCCTGACCTTTCACGGACATGGAAAGCTCGGGCCGTCCATACTTCTCACAGAGACGCTTGGAACCCAGGCCGATCTCCTTGCCGAAGCCCTCACATTTGCCAGTCAGCTCCGTCAGGGTCGTCAAGGCCTCGGCCGAGCCGAACTTCAGCTCAATGCCGCCGGTTTCCGCGTCACCGATGACACCCTCTTCATAGAGCTCCATCGCGGCGGCGACCGTCGCGCCGAATGAAATGGGATCTATGCCCTGCTCGTTGCAGAGGAAATTGGCGAAGGTCAAGGCGTCTAGGTCCGACACACCCGTTGCAGCCCCAAGCTCCCAGGCGGCTTCGTATTCGAGCCCGCCGGAGGCTTTTTGATATTGCGGCCGGTCTTTCACGGTGTAATGGGTCCGGTCCACCGTTGACACGCGCTGGCAGGCAATGGTGCAGGCAAAGCAGGCCGCATTGGTCACCAAATTGGGCTTGCCGTCCGATTTTCTCGGTTCCGCCATCGCCTCTGCGGAAATCGCATGAGCGCCTTCGAATTGGACATCGCGGTGGTTGCGAGTTGGCAGGGCCCCACTTTCATTAATGACATTCATCAATACCTGGGTACCGAACGCCGGTAGACCTTCTCCGGTCACCGCGTTTTCGGCCAAGATTTTCTTGCCGTCATTTGTCGCTTTCATAAAGCGCGCCACGTCCTTCACCCTGACGCCCCTGGTGCCCCGGAGAGCAACGGCCTTCAGGTTCTTTGACCCCATCACCGTGCCAACACCCGAGCGGCCTGCCGCGCGGTCCATGTCGTTCACGATGCAGGCGTATTTGCAACCTTGCTCGCCTGCGATACCGATGGAGGCGACGCGAATCAAGGGGTCTTGATGTTTCGCCTTAATGCCTTCCTCGGTATCCCAGCATGATGTGCCCCAGTACTCAGCGGCGTCGATCAGCTGTGCTTTTTCGTTTTCGAGAAATAGGTAAACCGGCTTGGGTGAACGCCCTTCAAAAATGATCATATCCCAACCGGCGTTCTTCATTTCGTTTCCGAAGAATCCACCGGAGTTCGAACAGGCGATCGCACCGGTCAGTGCCCCCTTGGTGATCACCGAATAGCGCCCCGCCGTAGAGGCGCAGGTTCCAGTCAAGGGGCCGGTCGCCATGATCATCTTATTGTCAGGTGAAAGCGGATCGACGCGCGGATCGATCTCGTTCACAAGATATTTGGTAGCTAAGCCACGCTGCCCCAAATATTGCCCGGCCCAATCCATGTTGAGCGGCTCGTCGGCGCAGCTGCCATCGGTCAGATTTACTCTTAAAATTTTTCCTGCCCAGGCCATGATTAATTCCTCCCTCAGCTCGTCGCCTGCACACCGGCGTCGGTCTTTGCCGCCCATGCGCGCATCTTTTCCAGCCCCGTCAGGCCTGCGTCGATATAGGTGATCGCATCCGTTGGGCAAGCAATCGCGCAAGCAGGCTCGCCTTCACATAAGTCGCATTTGATGACCTTGCCGGTATCGGCATTGTAATTGATCGTGCCGAAGGGGCAGGCGATCGTGCAAACCTTGCAGCCGACGCAAAGCGCATCCGACACGACCTTGGCACCGGTCGCCACGTCAACGGTAATGGCATCGACCGGGCAAGCCCTTGCGCACCAAGCTTCGTCGCACTGCGTGCAGGTGTAGGGGACGAAACGCCCTTCGTCTTCAAACTTAAAGACCTGAATACGTGATTTTGAAGGATTAAAGACTCCTTCATTATCAAGCGAGCATGCAAGCTCGCACTGATAGCAGCCTGTGCACTTATCTGGAATAATATTGAGTGATCGTTGCATCATTTACCCCCTGCTCCTGATAAACCGATGCAAATTTGATATCGGGTTACCCGGTGGCCAATTCTGTGGTTTGGCGGCGATTGATATTTTTTTATCTGCGGCGGAAATCTTAACCCTCTCGATTCAGAATTACAATAAATCCTTGGCCGTTTCGACGATGGCCGATGGGCTTGTGGCAAGCCTATGAATTCAATGAAATTTTGCTGGGCTCTTGTGGAAGCAACCCAGCTTTCTTAGATTATCTTTTACACGACGATAACGAAGATTTGCGAGGCGACCAGAAATCGCCCTTTGGAGGAATTGCGTAATGGCCCAGGCGACATTGAAGCTTTATGCGTCTCTCGGCGACTATCTGCCTTCTGGTGCCGAGCAAAATACGACAACTGTGGCCTTGCCTGAAGCCGCGACCATAGGCTCCATGCTTGAGGAGATGCGTATTCCAAAAGAGCGCTGCCATCTCGTCTTGCTGAACGGTAAATTCGTCCCACCGAGCGCGAGAATCGACCGCCTTGTCTCAGATGGTGACACCGTTGCCGTGTGGCCGCCCGTCGCTGGCGGTTAATTTGCCGAGAGTATTTGTGATGTCAGATAGCACAGCAACTTCCGACGGCATTAAGATCGTCAAAGACATGGCCTTAACGGAAAATAGCTTTTTTCGTGGGCTCCCGGCTGCGATGGGGGACATTCCTTATCGCGTCGAAGGGCCGGTCGTCATTGGTGGTGATGATAGCCGCCATGTGGAAATTTCGATTAAGCCTCTCCCCACAAGGATTCTTGGCGGCTTGATGAAGATTGAACGCTCCGAGATCACGGTCCTCTTCAAAGGATTTGAGGAACGCGAACGCGAAGCCTTTATGGCCGGTTTTGACCGCGCCTATCAAAGAGCTGGCGGCTAAAGCGGCGATTATTGGCCAACGCGTGGAATTGACCACTAAAAATTGCACGTCATAGGCTCGACGATCGCGTCATCTTCCCGCAAGGTAGCGGTATGTTTGCTCGTTCCCTCAAAGCGATTGTGGGCCTCCTGCTGCTTCTCCTAATGGCAGGAGGATTGGCTTTCGCCTTTCGTGTCCCCCTTTTGGAATCCGCGCTCACCTGGGCTTTAAAGGAACGGGGAATTGAGGCGCAGCTAGAATTGGCGACGATCGGTTTCCAAGAGGCCCATATTAAGGAGGCCAGGCTCGGTCCCGGAAATTGGTTGCAGGCCTCCGGGATTACCATTTCCTATCAGCTTGGAGAGCTCCTAAAGGGGCAAATCGCCGCCGTAGACATAGCTTATCTGGATGCCGATTTAGATCTAACGACCCAAGAACAACCTTGGGCGAAAATAGCATCATATCCCGATGAGGATTCCTCAGATGGCGGCGAGGAATCGCAAGATATTTTCCGTTACTTGCCACCGCTATCACTGAAAGCCAGCAAAATTCGCCTGGCCGATTCTTTTGGCGAGGTCTCTATCGATTTCTCAGGCAACCTTTGGCCCGAAGATAATGAAGCTTTGGCGGTCGCCGGAGATTTTCACATAAAAAGCCCGCAACTCGGCGCGGCAACAGGCAATTTAACCGGGGCAAAGGAAAGTAACGGACGCCTGATTGGCAATTTGATGATCAGCGACGGCAACCTAGATCTACCCGAAGCTGAACTATCTGGACTCAATGGAAATATTTCTTTTCAAGTTCAAGACCTTGTCCCTATTGCAATCGATGCCGAATTGTCCGCGACCAAACTTCTCTTGGACCAAGCACCCGAAGGTGCCCGCGATCTGGAAGAGCTCTCATTATCAGCCTCCTTGACCGATAAAAGCCTAACAATAATCGGATCTTTCCTTTCAAGTGATGGGCTCGTTTCCGGTTCGGGGACGCTTGCTCTATCAGATTATGTTGA
>CAXMNO010000186.1:0-3371 GCA_964194655.1 uncultured Acidimicrobiia bacterium | reverse complement strand
GTTCGAGAATGCTGGCCTCGCCATCGCGGCGGCGCGCCAGCTAGGACAACAATGCCCGGACGCAAAATTCCTGGCACAGGGACTGAAGGACGTAGAGTGGCCCGCACGCCTGCAACGTCTCTTACAGGGGCCTTTGGTCGCGCAATTATCGGCTCAGCCACAAGCCGCGTGGGAGTTGTGGCTCGACGGCGGGCACAATGAAGCAGCCGGCCTGCGTCTTGCCGAATCCCTCGCCGATATGACGGATGAGCCACTTCACCTCATTTATGGTATGATGAATACCAAGGCCGCCGACCGATACTTGCAACCTCTAGCGGTTCGCTCATCTTCACTTAGAGCAGTCACGATACCTGGCGAAATCAATGCGCTGAGTGCTGAGGACGCGGCTGAGACAGCCCGAAGTGTCGGCTTTTCCGCAAGTGCCTGGCCGTCTGTAAATGAGGCTTTGTGCGATATTCTGCGCAACGAAAAGCCGGGGCGCATTTTGATCTGTGGCTCGCTTTACCTGGCAGGGCGCATCCTTGGTGAACACGCCTAGACGTATACACACCTTAACCCCCCATTAAGCATCTTGTTAACTCTATGTTGAAGACTCGCGCTTAAGATGCAGTCTTAAGGGATATTGGCTAAACCCGAGATCGTAGAGCTTTACCCCTGGGGGAGGCGCGGCGAGAATCTTTGTCGTCGGCCACTTCTTATCGCCATGCAGCAAATGTCGAAAGGTGAGGTTCAGTGGATCAAGCTATCGCCGATCTAGCACCGGAGGATCAGGAAGCGAGCGATCGAAAGTCGCCCGATGCCGCCCCAAGCAAGGCGAAATCGAAGAAAACTGCATCCTCTAGCAAGACGAAACCGGCGGCGGAAACACCTATTGGCCGGGTCGTTTGTGTTTCAGGCTCACAAATCATCTCTCTCCTGGAAGGCGATATCAGCCAAGGCTCGGACGCGCCGGGCGGCGGCGTTCAAAAGGGCCGTATGGTTAAGATGTTGACCCCCGATTCTGCGGTGTTCGGCTTGGTTAATGGGCTATCTGTCCCAGCCCCAGACAAAGGCTCGGGGGACGAACTCGCCATCATCGAGCTCGAAGTTTTGGGCGAAATCGATAGGGACGAGGTGAATGGCGCAGCGACCTTTAAGCGCGGAGTTTCCGTTTTTCCGGCATTAGGCGACGGTGTTTATCTTGCGACGCCTGAAGATCTCTCCATCGTCTACGGCGGCAACAAAAGCGGTGCTGTCAGGATCGGCACGATCCATCAAGACAAAAGCCTACCGGCCTCTATTAATCCCGACGACCTGCTTGGAAAGCACTTTTCGGTGCTGGGGACAACGGGCTCTGGCAAGTCCTGTGCCGTCACACTGATCTTGCAGGCGATCCTCGAGCGCCACGGCAATGCGCATATTCTTTTGCTCGACCCACACGGTGAGTACTCGGCCGCTTTCGGCGGGCGGGCAGAGCTTGTCGATCCCTCGAACCTCGAGCTTCCTTACTGGCTTTTGAACTTTGAGGAAATCGAGGAAATCGTCCTAGGCGCCGGCCAAACCTTGGGTGAGCGCAAAGAAGCTTCTGGCATTTTGCGCGAACAGATTGTCGGTGCCAAGAAACGGTTTCGCCGTGACGAAAACGGCCCCCCCATCATGGTCGACACACCAATTCCCTATAGCCTCTCCGATCTTGTGGCCTCCGTCGACGAGGCGGCCGGCCGTCTCGACAAGGCGGAGAGTGCGGCCCCATTTATGAGATTGAAGTCGCGCATACAAAGCTTGCGCGAAGACGCACGCTTTTCCTTCATTTTCGGTGGGATTTCCGTGCGCGACAACATGGCCAAGATACTCTCGCGCCTCTTTCGCATTCCAGTTGACGGCAAGCCTGTGACGATTATAGATCTCTCCAGCGTCCCGACTGAAATTTTGAATGTCGTCGTTTCTGTCTTGGGGCGCCTTACCTTCGACTTCGCTCTCTGGAGTGATCGCGCGGTGCCAATTTTACTCGTTTGCGAGGAAGCCCACCGCTATGCCCCGCAAGACGAAGGCACTGGATTTGGCCCGGCAAAGAGAGCGCTTGCGAGAATCGCAAAAGAGGGGCGGAAATACGGCGTTTCGCTTTGCGTCGTCAGCCAGCGTCCTTCAGAGCTTTCTACTGAAGTTCTCTCCCAGTGTAATACGGTTTTCGCGCTGCGCATGGGAAACCAAAAGGACCAAGATTTCGTACGTGGCGCCCTGTCGGATGCGGCTTTAGGACTTCTCGACTTTTTACCCTCGCTCAGAAATGCTGAAGCTATCGCAGTTGGTGAGGGAGTTTCGGTCCCGATGCGGCTTTGCTTCGACAGGCTTCCCGATGATCATCGCCCGCGTTCTGCCACAGCCGACTTTTCCGGGGCTTGGCAGAAAGATACGGAATCGCCGGACTTCCTGAATTCGATCGTCGAGCGCTGGCGCCGACAAAAACATTAATCGCCAAAAGCACCAATCGCCATCCGCCCCAATCGGGCGGGCTGCAATATGAGCCCTACTTCGTGGCCGGATTATTGGCGATCACCCAGTCTCCAGACTCAATCCACTTCTTGATCTTATCATCGCTCATGGGCCTAGAGATGTGATAACCCTGGCCGATATCACACCCGAGATCGCGAAGCATATCGATGTGGCGGGCGGATTCGATCCCCTCGGCCACCACCAAAAGCCCAAGGTTATGGGCGAGATCGATGGTCGAGCGAACAATGACCAGATCTTCTTCGTTTTTCAGCATGCCCATGACAAAGGATTGATCGATTTTCAGTTCCTGCACCGGCAAATACCGTAAATAGGAGAGCGATGAGAAACCTGTGCCAAAGTCGTCTATCGAAAGCCGGAAACCCATATCCGCTAAGCGTCTTACGACTGCAAGTGCTCCTTCTGGATCGACCATCAAGGCACTCTCGGTTAACTCCAGCACGAGATCGTTTGTGGGCACACCGTACTCAGCACAAAGCCTTTCGGCGATATCGGGCAAATCCTTTTCGTGGAGGTTGCGGGCAGAGAGATTGACAGAAATGCTGAGTGGGACCTTTTCCTCGCGCCAGGTGACTAGTTTTTTAAGGGCCGATCCGAAAGCCCAACGTGTCAGAGATTCGATGAGCCCGGTCCTTTCGGCCTGAGGAATAAACTCGTCCGGTGAAATGGCACCATGTTCGGGGTGGTCCCATCTGGCTAGCGCCTCCACGCTCACGACTTCTTGTGTGCAGATGTCGATCTGGGGCTGGTAGTGGAATTCCAGCTCGTCTTGGTCGATTGCGCGTTTTAAGGCTCCGGTGAGGGTCAAGTGACGGACCGAGTGTGTGTCCTTGTCTTCATCGTAGAGGGTTATGCCAAGCTGCTGCTCTTTGGCTGTATAC
>CAXMNO010000185.1:0-1761 GCA_964194655.1 uncultured Acidimicrobiia bacterium | reverse complement strand
CCCGTGCCCAGCCCTCGCCCCGCTTGCCCTTCGTGCAGGCGCCTGACCATCAGCCCGGTAGGTAAAGGCCTCCACCGGACCTACTCTAACCACATGAGCCAAAATATAGGGCACCCACAACACCGCCGTTAGCGCTGCGGTCCAGGCCAGCATCTGCAAGTCAATCGTCATCGGCGTCTCCGGTTTTTTTGGGGGAGGAAGCACTGTAGCGTTACTAAGATCTAGCAAATAACTTGCAATTTGCAAGTGACGATTCAGAAGCTCTCAGCTTTTTAGCGCGGCTTCCCCGTGGCAGGAGGATGATTTACTCCGCTGCTTTCGCTTCTGGCTCTGGCAGGGGCTCGCGAAGGGTGACGAGTTCTTCGGCTGACGTCGGGTGAATTCCGACCGTTGCATCAAAATCGTCTTTGGTCGCACCAGCCTTGATCGCAACGGCAAAGCCTTGGACGATCTCGGGCGCATCCAGTCCCATGACATGGAGTCCTAAGATCTTACGGCTCGCCTTATCGATGATCAGCTTCATCATCGTCTTTTCATCACGGCCCGAAAGGGTGTGCTTAAGCGGGCGGAAGGTCGAGCGATAAATCTCAACCGCGCCGTGGCTCTTGCGGGCATCTTCCTCGCTCAAACCAATGGAGGCGACATTGGGATGGGAAAAGACGGCGGAGGCCACCAAGTTATGATCCATCGCGCGCGGCGTTCCCCGATAAACGGTATCGACGAAGGCCATGGCTTCGTGAATGGCAACCGGTGTTAGGGCGATGCGGTCGGTCACATCGCCGACGGCGTAGATGTTATCCTGACTGGTCTTGGAATAGGCATCGACGGCGATAGCGCCCTTGGCATCGACCTCCACGCCTGCTGCTTTCAGACCCAAATCATCGGTGTTGGGCTTGCGGCCCGTTGCCGCCAGCAGCAAATCGCAATCGATTTGGGAACCATCGGACAGGTAGATAGAGAGGCCGTCGGCTGTCTTCTCCACATTCGTGATCGTCACGCCAAGACGAATATTGATGCCCTTTTTGGTCATCTCCTCGGCGAGCGAATGGCGCACATCCCAGTCGAAGCCGCGCAGAATTTGCTCCCCGCGATAAACCTCCGTCACCTCGGCACCCAAACCATTGAAAATACCAGCGAATTCCACTGCGATATAGCCGCCGCCATAGACGACGACGCGCCCAGGAAATTCTTCCAGGTGGAAGCACTCGTTGGAGGAAACAGCAAACTCCATCCCCGGTGTCGCAGGCGTTACAGGGTGGCCACCAACGGCGATCAAAATTTTCTCAGCGCTTATGACCTTACCCGCAAATTCAACGCGGTGGTTATCTAACAGGCACGCGCGACCATCGAAGGTTTCAACTCCCGCATTGGCGAGCAGCTTGCGGTAAATCCCTTCCAGCCGGTCGATTTCCTTATCTTTGTTTGCGATCAGGCTCGACCACTCAAAGGTGCTTTCGCCGACGTTCCAGCCAAAGCCAGCCGCATCCTCGAACTCCTCATGGAAATGAGCTGCATAGGAGAAAAGCTTTTTCGGCACGCAGCCACGAATAACGCAGGTCCCGCCGTAGCGGAATTCCTCAGCCAGCGCGACGCGCGCGCCGGTTGCCGCTGCCATGCGCGCACCCCGCACACCGCCGGAGCCCCCGCCAATCACAAAAAGATCATAATCATAAGCAGTCATAAAAAAATACTCCGGTCGGCTGAATGGCGTTTGCGCTAAGAGCTAAGCGCAAATGTAGGGTTCTTTCGCCGTGATGCAAT
>CAXMNO010000184.1:0-6814 GCA_964194655.1 uncultured Acidimicrobiia bacterium | reverse complement strand
GCGATGCCGCACCCGCCTTGGCGCGTTTGCGCAAAAAAACGATGATCGCGCCCTTTACGATCCTGACTTGGAAGATGGCTGCTGGAAGCTCCAAACGATCCGGCATAGCTTGGGATGGGATCTTTTCCTGCGATCTTCTTGGGATCTATAAGCCAGCGCCTGAGAGTTACCAGCGCGTTGGGGAGATTTTGAGGCTCCCCTTAGAAGAGGTCATGATGGTGGCAGCTCACCCCAGTGATCTCCGCAGCGCGAAAACCTATGGCTTGCAGACTGCCTACGTCCTGCCAAAGCTTGAAGACCCGGGCGAGGACTACCTGGATCGTGGTTTTGTTCACGAATTCGATCTTGTCGCAGCAGATTTTGAACATCTGGCCGACCTGCTAGGGTGTTAAGCGGCCTTTAAGGAACGAGCCTCAGAGGTGCCATAGCGATGCCATCAACCCTCACCGTTCGATGCCAGGGCCAACGGCAATTCATCTTCAAGCCTGAAAAGACGGCGCTGCTGGTGATCGATATGCAGCGCGATTTTCTAGATCCTGAGGGCTTTTGCGCCATTGCGGGCGAGGATATCGCCCCTTTACGCGCGATAATTCCGAGCGTGGCCGAAGTCACGAGCCGCGCGCGCCATAGGGGTCTCAAGATCATCCACACACGCGAAGGCTATAGCCCTGATGGCAGCGACATTCACCCTATGAAGGCTGAACGCGCGAGCATCGGTAATGAAGGACCGCTCGGGCGGTTTCTCATTAGGGGGGAGGCCGGGCACGATTTCTTACCCGCGCTTTATCCAGAACCCGGAGAGAGCGTGATTGATAAGCCAGGCTTCAGTGCCTTTTACCGCACGGGCCTGGAGGAGCTTTTGAGGGAGAGCGGCATCACACGCCTCGTCCTCACAGGTGTTACGACGCAGTGTTGCGTTCACTCCACCTTGCGCTCGGCCGTCGATCGCGGCTTTTGGTGTCTGACTTTGGCCGATGCGACGGCTGCCTTTGAGCCAGAAGTGCATGAAGCAGCGCTTCGCTTGATCGCGGCCGAGGAAGATCTCTTCGGCTGGGTTGCAACATGTGACAGCTTTCTGGATAGCCTTTCGACGGGGGCTCCACTTTCTGGGTCGAGCTGATAAGCTCCCCCGGTTTGAGAGTTAATTTGGGGGCTGTTTTTTCTCATGAACAATAGATCGACGCCTAGCGATACCATTATGACCCAACGGGTCATGAACCTTGGGCGTCTTCTCGCCGATACAGCTAGGCGTTTGCCGGATAAGCCAGCCCTTATTTGGCGTGGCGAAAGCTGGTCATGGGATGAATTGAACAAGCGCGTTGATCAACTGGCATCGGCCCTGCAAAGACGCGGCATTTCTGCTGGGTCTTCCGTCCTCGTCCAGGCGCGCAATTCCAATCAGATGTTTGAGAGCATGTGGGCCTGTTTCAAGCTGGGTGCGGTTTGGGTTCCGTGCAATTTCCGCCTTACCCCGCCTGAAGTCGCCTTTATCGCAGCTTCTTCAGGCGCAAAGGCCATGATCGCCGATGACGTCTTTTCCGCCCACTGCGAGGCTGTCCGGGAGGCTGAAAACGATGTTGAACTCTTCATCACGATTGGCAGCGGTGGTGCCCTAAACTATGAAGACCTTTTAGCGGAAAGCGCTTCGAGCACGCCTTTTGAAGAGGTAGAGGTCGAATACCAAACACCCTGTTGGCTCTTCTATACCTCCGGCACCACAGGGCGTCCGAAGGGGGCTGTCCTCACCCATGGTCAACTGGCCTTCGTCACCAACAATCACTTGGCAGACCTGATGCCGGGCTTGAACTGGGCAGCCGATGCGTCCCTCGTCATGGCGCCGCTTAGTCATGGGGCTGGCGTGCACATTTTGGCCCAAGTGGCGCGCGGGGTGAAATCCGTCCTCACCGACGGCACCCGATTTGACGAGGAAGAATGCTGGAGGTTGGTGGCCGAACACCGCATCAGCAATGCCTTTACCGTGCCGCTTATCTTAACCCGGCTCGTGCGCCACACTTCAGTCGATCACTATGATCATTCATCGCTCAAGCACCTTATCTATGCAGGCGCGCCGATGTACCGCGAAGACCAGAAGGTCGCGCTCCAGAAATTAGGGAAGGTCATCGTTCAGTACTATGGCCTTGGCGAGGTCACGGGGAATATCGCGATCCTCCCGCGCGAGGAACACTCTCTCGACGATGCCAAGATGCGCATTGGCTCGTGCGGCTTTCCCCGAACTGGGATGGAGATCGCGATCAAAGACCCGGATGGAAAGCGCTTAGGCGATGGTCTTGAAGGTGAAATCTGCATCCGCGGCCCCGCCGTCTTCGCAGGCTATCACGAAAATCCGGAGGCCAACGCAAAGGCCTTGAAGGATGGCTGGTTCCACACCGGTGATCTTGGCCATTTGGATGATGCGGGTTACCTCTATATTACAGGGCGCGCGTCTGACATGTATATTTCAGGCGGGTCCAACGTCTATCCGCGTGAGGCGGA
The DNA here is from genome assembly GCA_964194655.1 of uncultured Acidimicrobiia bacterium. Classification (GTDB taxonomy): domain Bacteria; phylum Pseudomonadota; class Alphaproteobacteria; order Kiloniellales; family Kiloniellaceae; genus JAJFGK01. The sequence goes on along the minus strand of CAXMNO010000184.1, from coordinate 4,321 downwards.
GGAGCTGTTGCTCACCCATCCACGCGTAGCGGAAGTCGCCGTGCTTGGTGTACCCGATCCCGATTGGGGGGAAAGCGGCGTTGCCGTTATCGTCCCTGAAGATCACCCGGTTCCAGATGCGGAGGATCTGGAGCTCGAGCTACAAGCCTTTCTGGAAAACCGCCTTGCGCGCTATAAGCATCCAAAGCGCATCTTCTTTCGCGAGGCACTCCCAGCCTCAGGCTATGGCAAGATCCCAAAGCACCTGGTTCGCCAAGAGCTTTATGACAGTGGCACCTTGATTGAGGGCGAAGCACCGCCACCGCTCATCAGAGAAAGGGCCTCATGACGGCACTTCGGATCCTGGCAGACTGGATTGGCTCCCACGCTGCGGGCCACAGTGATCTTGCGGTGGAGCGCGCGATGCCCGGTAATGAGCAAATTAAAGGAGCCGCCTAATAATGGCCTTCGAAACTTTAAGCGTCACCTCGCCACGCGAGCATGTCCTACTCGTCACGCTCGATCGGCCGGAGCGGGCGAATGCCTTCAACACCTTAATGGCAAGGGAGATGGTGGCCCTTTGGGGTGAAATCCGCGCGGGCGAGCGGGCGGCACGCGCCATTGTCTTGACCGGCGCGGGGGAGCGAGCCTTTTGCGCCGGAGCCGACTTGAAAGAGCGCGATGGCATGAGCGAGGCCGAATGGCACGAACAGCATAAGATTTTCGAAGCCATGTCCTACGGCATCATGGAAAGCCCGGCGCCCGTCATTGCCGCCGTCAATGGTGCTGCTTACGGCGGGGGGTGCGAGTTGGTTCTGGCCGCCGACTTCGCCTACGCCGCCACCAATGCCCGCTTTGCCTTGACAGAAGTCAGCCTTGGCATCATGCCGGGGATCGGTGCCACGCAAAAACTGCCACGCGTCGTCGGACCGTCGCGTGCAAAAGAAATTCTGACAACCGCCCAACCCTTCACGGCTGAAGAGGCTGAGAGCTGGGGCCTCGTCAACCGGCTCTTCCCTCTTGATGAGCTGTTGGATGCAGCCTTAGACGCAGCATCACGGATCGCTGCAAACGCGCCACTTGCCGTCTCAGCCGTTCGCAAAGCGGCAGATGCCGCAGGTGATTTGCCGTTGAAAGAGGGTCTGGCGCTCGAACTACAGCACTACTACGGCCTCATTGACAGCGAGGACCGGATGGAGGGTATTCGCGCCTTCAACGAGAAGCGCAAAGCAAACTTCAAAGGCGGGTGAGCGAGCAAAGATGCACTTCCTAACCCACCCCGGTCCAGCAGAAGAACCGCGCCAACTCTTCCAATGGGATGAAGGCGGGCGCGACGTCACGGTCACGATTGACGAGGGCGACGATTTGATGGAAGGGCTGCTTGCAGCACTGGGTGAGATCGGGGTTTCACAAGCAGGCGTGCAGCTGATTGGTGGCAGCCTTGCAAGTGTTTCCTTCATGACAGGTGGACCAGATAAAAGCGGGGAGCGTGTTGCCACCCACCAAGGCCCCTGGCGGATCGAGGGACCTCTCACACTGCTGGGCGGGACTGCCATGATCGGCCTGGATACCCAGGGCCAGGCGATGGTTCACGGCCATGCCTATTTCGCCGATAGCGAGGGCGAAATAAAAGGCGGCCACTTGCGCGCAGGCGAATGTATTGCCGGACCCGGCGGTATAGAAGCTTTGGCCGCCTGTCCGCAGCGCGCTGGCTTCAAGGCAGCCCTAGAAAAGGAAACCAACTTTCCGATTTTTCACCCTCTCGACCAATTGCCGGATGAGAGTGCAACATGACGCGCGCCACTTTGACCGAGGCCCGGCTCAGCCGCCTCTGCCTCATCCGCCTAAAACCCAATCAGGACCTTATCGAGGGGCTGGAAGTCGCCTGCTTGAAGGCTGGCATTAAAAATGCCGAGGTGCGCGCTGGTATCGGCAGCTTAAACGACGCGCACTTCAATCTGGATGGCCAGGAAGTGATGGTCAGAGGACCGGGCCTGGAGATCCTAACTCTAACCGGCAAAGTCAACGTAGGTGAAGACGGCGAGCCCGTTGCTGAACTCGCCGGAGCTATCTGTAATAGCAATGCCCGGGTATGCAGTGGAAACTTTTTACGTGCTCAGAACATCATCTGCATCACAGTAGAATTGTATTTGCAGGAATTGCATACCGCCTAGTTTTCCATTCTTTCAATGGGGAGGGCACCGCAATGCCTTGAGTAGGGATAATTTTCCGATAAGGCATCGCGCTCCTGCGTCGCATCTTTAAAGTAATGCGATAAGAGGTGGAATCAATATAAAAACTATTGCCAAAAGTGTTGCCATTATCAGTACTTTATTGCGTGACAGGAAAAAACTGTGACCTTTTTTCATAAACATTCGTCTCCCCACGAACGATAAAATCAAAAGCACTCCCTAGCCGTTTCACAGGCACATACAACAAAGATCCTTCTGGGACCCAAGCCCCTCAGCTACACCCCGGAAAGGATAATAATCTTAATTATAGATGGAGAATATGAATGCAACCCCAAAAGTTGCATTTTACTAGAAATTTTACTAAGTGGTCGCAGTCTTCTCCTTCAACTACGATAATGGGGTGCGGTTCCATTTGCCGCCCGACAAGAGAGCGGCGTTGGATTGGAGGGCAGGCTTCATGGAGAACAAGTTCCGGATTGGCGCGACGATTGCCCAAAGCTTCGAAATTTGGGGGCGCAACATCGTGGCTTTTTGCCTCGTTTATCTTGTCGTGACATTGCCTGGAATGTTCTTCGAATACTTCTCGGGAATCGCCGCCTTTAGCGTTGGCGAGCCAGATTCTCAGTTGCCGCTGGCCCAATCCTCCGATTTTTGGGTTTTGTACGGTGGGGTCCTGCTGCTTCAGTTCTTCTTCGAGTACTTGGCCGCCGCCACGGTGGTTTACGGTGCAACGCAATACATGCGCGGGCACCGCTTTAGCATTGGAGAATGCTTTATACGCGGCCTCGCGGTCCTGCTTCCCGTTGTCGGGGTCGCCCTTCTCTATACAGTTTTTATGGCGTTCGGATTTCTACTTCTCGTGATCCCGATGTTCTTTATCGCCATCATCTATTGGGTCTGCATCCCCGTTGCCGTTGTTGAGCGTCCTGGCATTTTGGCGAGCTTTTCACGATCTCGCGAACTCACCCACGGAAACCGCTGGCGAATCTTTGGCCTCTTCCTCTTTTATATTGCGGTGGCGGCTGTTCTATCCGCAATCATCGGGGTCGTCTTCGTCGCCCTGCCAGCCGGTGGCGGCCTGCTCTTCTACATGGGAATCGATTTCTTCTCACGCGTCCTGCTTGGATCCTTCTTCGCGGTCGTCCTGGGCGTCACCTACTACAACCTGCGGATCGAGCACGAAGGCGTGGATATACAAGAACTCGCAACGGTTTTTGATTAGCTCAAACGCCTATCTGAGGCATTCGCACAAACTCGCGTTGCGGAACTAACTATTTGGAATGAATGATTTATTCAGAATATTGAATAAACCACACCTCCCTTAAAACTGCATTGCTAACTTATTCCTAGCGTGTTAGCAGCAGCGCATGCCTGGGTATTTGCGCGAGTCGTCTTTTCGGACTATCGCGGTTGAGGGGAAAGTTTTATGGATACCAGTTTTCGTGTCGGTTCAGTTCTTTCGAAAAGCTTCGATGTTTGGACAGAGAATATCCTCGTATTTGGGTTGATTTCCGTACTCGCCTTGGTACCGGTTCTCATTTTTGGATTGATAACAGGCGTTATCACAACCTCAGAAATTGATCTACAAGCGGATTTATCATCTGCTGATATCTTACCTCTAGTCCTATATATTTTAGCTTCTATTCTTGCCTTCTCCCTCATTTACGGTGCGTCGTCACTTGGTACGGTCCAGGCACTGCAAAGCCATCGGCCAAGTTTTGGCGAATGTCTGGGGCACGGATTTAGTGTGATGTTTCCGGTCTTCCTCGTTAATCTTCTCGTTACCATTTTTCTAATGCTTGGAATGCTTTTACTAATCATTCCAGGGCTCGTAATCACGGTGGTCTATGCCGTTTGCGCGCCTGTCGCAGCCCTTGAGCGAACGGGGATTTCTGAGACCCTTTCGCGCGGAGCCCAATTGAGTAGGGGGAATCGGTGGGGCATCTTTGGGATCTTGCTGATTCACTTCGCAGGCTTTTTGGTGGTTTATCCTGTGATAGCTGCATTGCCTTTTATCGTCGATACCGCAGGGGCCACATTCGCGGTCATTCTTGAATTTATTACAGATGTGGCGCTCGGGTCTTTTTTTGCCGTTGTCTGGGGCGTGACGTACTACGATCTTCGTACCGAGAAAGAAGGCCTAGATGTGA
>CAXMNO010000183.1:0-12989 GCA_964194655.1 uncultured Acidimicrobiia bacterium | reverse complement strand
ATTCCAAAGACGATATTTTCCATCTGTATCGGGCTGGTTTTGGCAACCGTCGGTGTTGATATTATGTCGGGTGAGCCAAGGCTGATTTTCGGTGACATCACCGGCTTCTTTCACGGGATCAATTTCCTGGTGCTGGCGATTGGCATCTATGGCATCGGAGAGATGATTTGGACCATAGATTCCACGCGCGGCAAATTGAAGATGACCGAGGCTGTTCTCTCGATTCGGAAGATTTTAGGCGCGATAAAAGAATCGTCTCGAGCTTGGAAAGGGACCTTGATTGGCTCCTTTCTGGGCTTTTTCGTCGGCATTTTGCCTGCTGCAGGTGCGACACCGGGCTCGCTCATGGCTTATGGCGTCACCAAAATGGTGGCGAGGCACCCCGAGGAATTTGGCAAGGGTCATGTCGGCGGGGTGGCAGCGCCTGAAGCGGCGAATAATTCGGCCTCTACTGGGGCCATGCTTCCCATGTTGACCTTGGGTATTCCAGGCTCTCCGACCACAGCTATTCTTTTGGGTGGCATGGTCATTTGGGGCTTGGTGCCAGGACCGCGGCTTTTCATCGATCAAACCGAATTCGTCTGGGGCTTGATTGGGTCTTTCTACGTATCGAATTTCTTTGCACTTATCGTGAATTTGGCCTTCATCCCGCTTTTTATCTGGATGCTGCGGATGCCCTTTACGGTCCTGGCACCCATGATATTCATCCTCAGCGTGGTCGGTGGCTACGCAGCAACACAAGATATGCATGATGTCTGGTTGATGTTGCTGTTTGGGATTAGTGCTTTTCTCCTACGAAAGCTCGATTACCCTGTCGCGCCGGCGGTTTTGGCAATTGTTCTGGGACCGATTGCAGAGCCAAAGTTGCGTCAGTCACTGCTATTCTCCGATGGTGATCTCTCCATATTTTTTACCCGTCCAATTGCCGGACCGATCACCGTGATCGCGATCATTTTGATCCTGCTGCCCTTGTTTAAGATGATTAAGAACAAGATTAAGGCGGGTCGCAAGGCGGCGTAAGTCGAGTAAGGTTTTCGCCTATTTAAGTGCTTCTCGACACTCGTTTTCGCCAAGTACGTTCTTCGGTGTGGAATGCTTGCCAATTTCCATCGCCGCTAAGCTCTATGAGCGGGACGCATAACTGGGTATTTTGCGGGAAGAATTGTCCGGCTCGAAGCGGCCTCAGTGGAAGGCAAAGCTTGGAATGGGACAAGGTTGATGAGAATTTGCATCTATGGCGCAGGAGCCATAGGCGGATACTTAGCCACAGGCTTAGCAAAGGCTGAAGGGGTGGAGCTGTCCTTGATCGCGAGAGGTGCTCACCTTGCAGCGATCCAGGAGAGTGGACTCACACTGTTCAAGGAAGGCGAGGCTGAAACGCATCGCATCCGCGCTTCCAGCAATCCTCATGAACTCGGGGTTCAAGACGTCGTAGTCAACTGTCTCAAAGCCCATCAAGCATGGGAGTCGGCTCGTCATCTGGAACCCCTTCTTGGCGCGGAAACAGCGGTCGTCACGTGCCAGAACGGTGTACCCTGGTGGTACTTTCACCAACTTGAAGGGCCTTATGAGGGAATGCGGCTCGATGCTGTTGATCGGGACGGCCGGCAGTGGACGTCGATCGGGCCTGAGCGTGCGATCGGCTGTTCTGTCTATCCCGCGGCGGAGATTTTAGAGCCAGGCGTGATTAAGCATGTCTATGGCGATAAGTTTGCGCTGGGCGAACCAAGTGGAGCGACTTCGGGTCGCATCGAGGAAATTTCGAAGGCTTTTGAAGCGGGTGGATTTTCCGCACCTATTCTGGATGATATCCGTTCGGAGATTTGGTTGAAGCTTTGGGGTAATCTCTGCTTCAACCCGATCAGCGCCTTGACGAGAGCGACCTTGGACGTTGTCGCAACCGACCCCGGAACGCGCGCCTTTGCCAAGGAGATGATGCTGGAAGCACAGCAGATCGGCGAGCGCTTGGGTGCCAGCTTTCGCGTAGACGCCGAGCGACGCATTAGCGGTGCTGCAAAGGTTGGGGCGCATCGCACCTCAATGCTGCAGGATTTAGAAGCCGGTAAGCCGATGGAAATCGACGCGCTGGTGACCGCCGTTCAAGAAATGGGCCGCATTGTCGGGGTCGAGACGCCTTTCATCGATACTGGGCTGGCATTGATTCAACAGCTCGGGCGCTCTTGCGGCCTTTATCCAACCTATCCGCAAGCGTGAGTTCCAGACGATGTCCCTTGTGAAGCCAAAATGTGCGCCTGACGGTGCCACGCTTCAAGCGGCCAAGATGGACTCCGGCACACTTTGCACGGAAAAAATCGTGCAGGCGGGCCTTAAGGCTTTTGAGACAGCGCCGAGCGATTCGGAAAAAGCCGAGGTCTTGGCGCGCATTATTCTGGAAGCCTTTGACGACTACTATGTCCGCTCGCGCGAAATCCCTTGGCTGGCTAAAGAGGCGTTTGAGGCGCGCGATTGGCCGCGGGCGATTGAGTTAAGCCAGGAACGGATTGCTATCTTTTCAGTTTCCATCGCGAAGGCTGTTCCCATAATCGCGGAGGCCATTGGCGATAATACACGCCTCGGCGATTTTTGGCGCTGGGTCGAGGGACGCTATAGCGTCATGGTGGCCAGGCGCTATGAAGCGGATCTGGCCATGGCTTATCTGGCATCCGTGCGCCGCTTGGTTCATGAAGATGTTTGGTTGCCCGCCCCCTATCAAAGAGACGAGGGAGCCATCAAGCGGGCTCGCTTTTTGCGTTACCTCCGTGCACCAGGAGAGATGACGCCCAAACTCGTGCGCGAAATCCTGATGGTCCCTGAAATCGATGCGCCTTTCCTCGATCTCGCGGGCGATGCCGTTCGGGTCGCTGGGCGAATCAATGAGGAGCTCGATATTGGCCTGCACCGGGTTTTGGAGCGGGTCGAGATCGTAGAGGCCGGATTTTATCGTAATCGTGGCGCCTATATTGTGGGTGCCGTGGTGGTTTCTGGGGAAACCAGCCCTCTTTCCTTGGCGCTACTGCACCGCGAGGAGGGGGTGGTGGTTGATGCGGTCATCCTGCGGGAGACGACATTGCGGCATGTCTTTTCTTCCACGCTTGCGAACTTTCATGTCACGATCACCAGTTACCACGAGCTTGTCGACTACCTCTATACCCTGATGCCAACCAGGCCTCGGGGCATGCACTATTCGACGGTGGGCTACAATCATGTCGGTAAGCTGGCGGTTATGGATCAGATTACATCGGGCATGGCCGAAAGCGGTGAGGTTCTAACGCATGCGCCGGGTCCGCGTGGCAGCGTCGCGATTGGCTTTACCTCGCCCACCACCCAGTACGTGCTGAAGGTCATTCGCGATGAGCCGAGCGAAAGCTACAAGTGGGAAAAGTTTGACGGCGTCGCCTCGGTATTAGCCAAGTACCGCGACGTTCATGAACAGAACCGTTCCGGCAGCATGCTGGACAATATTAATTACTCAAATATATCCCTGCGGCGTGAAATGTTCGGCGAGGAATTGTTGAACGAGATGCTTTCAGTCGCCGGTGAAACAGTCAGCCTCGCCGGAGAAAAGGTCTTCTTTCGTCATTTGATCGTGCAGCGCAAATTGACCCCCATCCCGCTTTATCTGGAGACCTGCACGCGCGAGGAAGCGGAGATGGTCGTGATCCGCCTTGGCCAGTGTATCCGCAATAATGCCGCAACCAACGTCTTCAACAAGGATTTGGACGGCCGCAACTATGGTGTCAGCACATTACGCTTCGTCTATCTCTTCGATTATGACGCCGTAGAGCGCTTAACGGACGTAAAGGTGCGGACCAATTTGGACAGGGAGGAGGGGGAAGAGGATATTCCGGAATGGTTCTTCGAAGACGGCGTCATCTTCCTTCCCGAGGAAACAGAAGCGCATTTGAGGTTGCCCAGCCGTGATCTCCGCCGTCTTTTTCGCGAAGCCCACGGCGAGCTTTTAACGACGGACTACTGGACGCGGATGCAGCGACATTTGCTGGAAGGCCGTGTGCCGAGAGTGAGAACCTATCCCCGCGCTACCCAGTTGACGCAGGAGGGGGCAGAGGGGAACTTGATCCTCACCCGCTAAGAAGATCGCTGTGTAAACTGAGCACTTCATCGAAGGCGGATGCGAAGTCATCCAAATCCTGATCCGTCATCGCGAGCGAGAGTGTCATGTAGCCTCTTTGCGCATAAACGAAGCCGCGCAGCACCATTTCCAGATGGATCAAGGTTTTCTTATCCGGCTGCGGATCAACGAGATCCGAAGGTGAGTTCAGCGGGTGGCTTAGTGTATGGATACCGAAAATAGAGCCGCAACCGATTGCTTGGAGCGCCACCTTGCGTTCTTTCGCGATTCTGTTCAAACGCTCACGAAAGTTCTCCCCACGCTCAAAGAGTTCATCGGCTGCCTCAGGGGTAAAGACCTCGCAAAGACCGGCATAGCCAGCGGCCATGGACATAACATTGTTATTGAAAGTACCCGCATGAGGGAGCGCGCTCGGCGACGTCGGATCGAAGAGGGCCATGATGTCGCCACGCCCGCCGAACGCGCCGAAGCTGGCACCGCCACCAATGTATTTTCCAAGGGTCGTCATATCAGGGATCACGTCGAGGCGCTTTTGCAAACCGCCGTCGGAGCTGCGCGATGTCATGACCTCATCAAAGATCAGAACGACCCCGCGTTCCTTCGTGGCCATGCGTAGCATCTCCAAGAATGGCTTCGTTGCTGGTAGGCAACCTCCTGCGCCGATCATTGGCTCAACGATGACCGCGGCCAGTTCCTTGCCGTGGTCCTCGATTAGCGCAAGCGTCTTCTCAGGGTCGTTATAGGGCGCGCGGATGAAATCATAGGGGGCGTTAATGGGTGCGTGCTGGTCTTTGAAGTAAAGGACGCCGCCGTGATAGGCGCCATCGAAAACCATTATCTTTTCCCGCCCTGTAAAGGCGCGTGCAGCACCCAAGGCCATAAGGTTCGCCTCGGTCCCTGAATTGGTGAAGCGCACCAGATCGATGGAGGGAAAGCGCGAACAGATCAGCTCTGCCAGCAAAGCTTCCCAGCGATTGGGCGCGCCTAGGGTCAGGCCGCCATCGACAGCTTCCTTAATCGCGTTTTGAATAATTGGGTTCGAGTGTCCATAGAGGCCAGCGGAGTACTCCCCTAAAAAGTCCCTATAGCTGTGGCCGTCGAGATCTTGGAGAAGGGCACCTTCACCCCGGCTCATTGTCAGGGGAAAGGGCTCGTAATGCAGCACAGACCTCGTGTTGCCGCCGGGCAAGAATTCACGAGCGCTTTCCCATTGAGTGGCACTCTTAGGGTTAGCTGCACGAAAACGTGCCATCACCTCGCCAAGAGCTTCCTTCAAGCGGTTATGGCCTGGCACGGCATGCTGCATTTCCTTAGTCCCCCATCAGCCCACAAACTTTTCTTTGGGATAACTCTCGGACGTTCGCCCACGCAGGTCCAGATAAACTCGCGAAAGCGAGGAAGAAAGACGACGCAGCCCCGCGAAAAATTCGGGCATGACAAGACCCGGGCTCTGTGCTAATTTATTTGAGCGCTCATTCAAATATAGGGCGAAAATAGAAGGAATTCTAGTAATGGGACAAGCCTTTGACAGCCGCGACCCCGGCCAAGTATTTGCCGAGACTAAGGCGACAAGGAATGATCAATTCCAGGGCGATTGGGATCGCCGAGGCCTACCTGCCTGGACTTATACCAACCCTGAACTGTTTGAGATGGAGAGTGACCTTCTCTTCCGGCGACATTGGCAATTGGCTTGTCATCAAAACGATATTCCAAAGAATGGCGACTATCTTTCTTTTGATATTTGTGGCGAGCGTGCGCTGATAATTCGCGGCGAAGATGGCGTTATTCGCGCCTTTCACAACGTTTGCCGGCACCGTGGCTCGCGCGTGGTGGCAGAGCCGCGCGGCAATTGCCCAAGGGCGATCGTCTGTCCGTTTCACGGTTGGAGCTACAACCTAGATGGCACCTTGAAGCGGGCTTTTATGCCCGAAACCTTGCCGAAGCTTGATCCCGTGACGCATGGCCTAAAGCCGCTCGAGTGCGAAAATTGGATGGGCTTCGTCTTTGTCCGCTTTATCGCGAGCGATCAGCCTTCTATCCATAAAATCATGGCGCGCTTTGTCGATGAGGTAGCACCTTACGATATCGGCGAGATGGTGCCAGCATACCCGAGTTTCTGGACGCAAAAGATCGAAGTGAACTGGAAGGCTGTGCGCGACGTTGATAACGAGGGCTACCACGTCCCCATGGCGCACCCTGGCCTGCAGGACCTCTATGGCCTTAACTATTTCGATGAGCCCTTTAGGAACGGGGCTAACAGGTCTTTTGCGGCTTTCAATGAGGGGCCGGGGCGTTCCTGGAGTGTGCGGCACTATAAAAAGATTTTACCGGAAATGACGGGCCTTCAGGAAAGCCACCGTAAGGCGTGGCTCTATGTCGGCATCTTTCCGAGCATGGTCATCAGCCTCTACCCAGATTCTGTCAGTCTCTATCAGGAAATCCCTCTAGGCGTCGGCATAACAATGCAGCGGAGCGCGACATATCGTTATCGCGACGAGAGCCGGGAATTGCGTCTTGCACGCTATCTGGCCAGTCGGATAGATAGTGAAACCAACCGCGAAGACACGCGGCTGATCGAATGGTGCTACGAGGCAACGCAATCGAGTGGTTATGAGGGTGTAATGCTGTCAGATCTCGAATGCGGCGTTCGTTCTCATCATGACCATTTGCGCGAGGCTCTGCCGGTCATGAAGCTGGAAAACGAACCACGAAAAGGATCACTTGCTGAAGTAAATGCCGAAATGACCGAGGGTTAAGCAAAGGAATTAAAAAGCCCCCGACATGCGGGAGAGCAGGGATGAGTGCGGCAAACGACTTGCGGTTCTGGTAGGTCTGCAAAGGGTGCTATCGCCCCAAGCGACGCCAAGCACTGGGGGCTGAATTTCTCAGGTTGACTTCCGCCCAGCATCGAATTCCTGGCTGATCTGAGCGAGCGCTTCGTCCAGAATGTCGAACATCAAATCGATCTCATCCTTAGTGATGACGAGCGGCGGCGAAAAGACGCACATATTGATAAAAGGCCGCACAATAAGGCCTAATTCCTCGCACTTGCGGTCAATTCTATACCCCATGGCCTTATCAAGCGAGAGTTGCTGTCCTTCGGCGCCCAGGTGAGAGGCATCCGCGAAGGCCTCAACGCAGCCCATAAGTCCCATGCCCCTGGTCGTGGCTACCATTGGATGTTTTTCGAGTGCTTGCAGCCGTTCGTGAAAGTAAGGAGATACCTCGCGCACATGTTCCAGGATGCCTTCGCTCTCGAAGATTTCTATGTTTTTGAGGGCCGCGGCGCAGGCGACGGGGTGACCGGAATAGGTATAGCCGTTGCCGAAGTTCGCGCCCTTCGCGTTGTCGCCGGAAATCTGATCGAGCAAGCGGTCTGAGATGATGCAGGCGCCAAGAGGAAGATAGCCGGAGGTTAGGCCCTTGGCGCAGGTTATGATATCGGGCTCGATATCAAAAACATCGGATGATGCAAACCAATGCCCTAAACGTCCAAAGGCGGTCACAACCTCGTCTGAAATATAGAGCACGTCATAGCGGCGGCAGACCTCAAGGCAGCCTTTATGATAGCCCTCGGACGGGATGATGACGCCGCCTGAGGCCAAGATAGGTTCCGCAATGAAGACTGCGACCTTTTCCGGTCCCAGCTCCAGGATTTCGTTTTCAAGGTCGGCGATCTTTTCCTGGCACCATTGCTCAACACTGCAATCAGACGGGCGCAGGTCTGGATTTACATCGGGTAGGAAGGAAACCAGGCGCTCTTCAATATCAAACGCCGATTTGTCACGTTCCTTACCCGTGACGCTTGCTGCCAGATAGGTTGATCCATGATAGGCGCGTTCGCGTGAGATGATCCGCTTTTTATCCGGCCGGCCTAGGAGATTATTATAGATCTGGGAGAAGCGTAGTGCCGTGTCTACAGCAGTCGAGCCGCCTGTGGTGAAAAAGACCCTGTTAAGGTCTCCTGGTGCCAAAGACGCGAGCTTTTCCGCTAGAATCGCCGCGGGCTCGTTCGCTGTATTCCAAGGAGAATTATAGGAAAGCTGCATGACCTGGTCTGCGATGGCGTCGGCCATGTCTCGCCGGCCATAGCCGATCTGCGTGCACCACATTCCGCCCGGCCCGTCGATGAGCTTGCGGCCATTTTCATCAAAGATGTAGATGCCGTCCGCCGATTTGGAAATCGTCCGGTCGGCTTTTCCAAGATTCGGCAATGACTCCCAAGGGTGTAGGAAATACCTGTTATCGTAGTCTCGCACCGCCGTTGCGGAGTTGCTCTTTACCATTGTCATAACCGCTATCTGCTTTTGAACGCTGGCTTAAGGTAGCTTTGTTCGGGTCTTTCGTCTATATTTATTTGAGTGCTTAAATAAATTTATGTATATTTACTCGTGTAACCGACCGATTATCTATAAGGTGCGCGCGCCCCGATTCAGGAATTTAAAGGGCTGACTCGAAGGAGATTGGATGATGGCGACGGCGACAAAACCGAGGCGGGAGAGGAAGGAACGCACGGCGAATGCCGCCATGAGGCGCCGTCAAATTATCGAGGCGACGATTGAGGCCATCGTGCGCAACGGCCTAGCCGCAACGACGCTGGCCAATGTCTCAGAAGAAGCGGGCCTTTCGCAGGGGGTTGCTGTTTTTTACTTCAAGACCAAGCAGGGCCTTTTGAACGAGACGCTTCGCTATCACAATGAACAGTACGGGGCCATTTGGCGTAAAGCTCTTGATGGAAGTGGCGAGGACCCGGTCGATCGGCTCGTGGCTTTGGTTCTGGCTGACCTGGACGATGAAATTTGTAACGCGCGGAACCTCGCCTTGTGGTGCTCCTTTTGGGGGGAGGCAACAGCGCGTCCCGCTTTCGCGGAGATATGTGATGCCTATGATGCACCTCGGACCGAGCAGCTTTTGAACCTTTGTGAAGCGGTGGCGGATTTTATTGAAGGCCCGCATTGGTCGCCAATTGCCGTGGCGGAGACCTTGGATGCGATGACGGACGGCTTCTGGTCTCGCTTCCACATCTCGCCCGAGCTGCTTGATAACGTAAAAGCGCGAAATTTGCTCGGCCGGTTCTTGGCGACGGTCTTACCATCCAAGAGTGAGCAGATTCTCGCTGCCGTGGAGAGGGCTTCATCAAAAAGGAAGAGTGCGAGGAGAAAGTCCTTTGGGAGTTAGCGCATGACAAAAGATCGCTCAGGACGCCGGATCATCAATATCCACCGCACGGAATTCCAGCCCTACTCTCAAGAAGGGCCGGTACAGCCGGATATCGGCTGGATGCCCTTGAGCATCGACGAGGATCGCAACGGTTGCTATGTGATGCGGATGGAGCCGGGCTCCGAGACAATCGCGCATACCCATGCCGGTATGGAAGATTTTCTCATCCTCGAAGGTGAGCTGATCGATGATGATGGCGTATTGTTCAAGGCGGGTGATTTTGTCAGCTATCAGCCTGGAACGCGCCACAATTCGCGCACCAAAACAGGTTGTCTGTTGATCGGTGTCGATTGGGGCAAGCCCAAGGCTAAATAGCAAGCGCCTTTCTATTTAGCTTATAGCTGGCAGGATGAAACCCGCCGCATTCCAATCTGTGAAAAATTGGAAAATGAGGACTTGCTTGATCGCGCTGGCTAGAGCACTTTCAGCAAAAGTGTGTACGGTTTTGCGCCCGGAAAGTGCGTAATTATAATAGCTTAGAGCACTTTTCATGATCCATAGATCATCAAAAGCGCTCTAGCGACACTGTCGCGACAAAGAATTAATAGGTTCGGGCGCCTTTAAACGGAATTAGGTGGGGTCAACCACCAGCCATTCGCCCCGCCTTTGGGAGAGTTCTGGATGAGACCGCAAAAAAACAAGAAAGTCCTTCTTTGCGATTGCGAAGGAACGATTCCTCCTTGGTGGGGGGAGCGAGATGCCGCAGCCCTGGCTGAGACTATGGGCGTGAAGGGCGGCGTTAAGCTCTGCCGGAACCTCTGCCGCAACGAGCTGGGCGATTTTGTGAACGAGGCAGCAGGAGAAGGCGAGGGTTTGATCGTCTCCTGCACACAAGAACAAGTGACTTTCCAAGAACAACTGGCAGCATCGGGCATCGACGTCGATCCCACCCTGGTCAATATCAGAGAGCGTGCGGGCTGGAGCGAAGAGGCGGCTGGGGCCCTCCCGAAGATCACGGCACTGATCGCCGAAGCACGCGTTGAGCCCGCCGATGTCCCGACGGTTGCGATGACGTCCAATGGGGTCTGCCTCGTCTATGGGGCGGGGCAAATTGCCGTGGATGCGGCAAAACAGTTGGAGAATAGGCTATCGGTATCGATCCTCTTGAGCGAGGGCGAGGATGCACTTCCTCTGGGCGCCTCCCAACTTATGATCTCCAAGGGCCGGATCGCCGCAGCCGCTGGGCATTTGGGCGATTTCGAGGTCTCTATCAATGGCTTTGCCGCAGCTCATCCTTCCTCACGCGATGCGTTCGCTTTTGATTTTCCACGCGATGGCGCGGCTTCACGTTGCGACATTATCCTCGATCTTTCCGGTGGAACCCCGTTGTTCCCGGCCCATGAGAGGCGCGAGGGCTATCTGCGAGCGGATCCCGGCGATCCGAATGCGGTGCAACGCGCGTTGTTCGATGCGGTTGATCTCGTCGGTGAATTTGAAAAGCCGCGCTATATTCATTTTCGCGAAGACCTTTGCGCCCATTCGCGCAGCCAAATCGTGGGCTGTACGCGCTGCCTGGATCTTTGCCCCGTTTCGGCCATTCAGCCCGCAGGCGACAGTGTCGCAATCGACCCCTATATCTGCGGTGGCTGCGGATCTTGTCATTCCGCATGCCCGACGGGGGCCGCCGACTATGCCTATCCACAAAGTGAAGATTTGCTCTTGCGGCTAACGACCCTTTTGGGGAGCTATTTGAAGGCGGGAGGCGAGCGCGCCGTTTTAATGGTCCATGATCACGAACACGGCTGGCCATTGATTGAGGCGATGGCGCGCTTTGGCCGTGGTCTTCCAGCGCGTGTGCTGCCATTTGAAGTCAACGAGATCACCCAAATCAGCCTCGACTTTCTGCTGTCGTCGCTGGCGCTCGGGGCTGAACGTGTCGTCATTCTGGGTAAGCCCAGCAAGCGTGGGGACTTTGCTGGGCTTGCAGAGCAGCTCGGCATGGCTGAGGCCATTATGACGGGGCTTGGCTACGAAAGCGGGTTGATCGATCTGTTGGTTGAGGACGATCCGGATCGGATCGAAAGCGAACTCTATGAGGGGCGTGAAATTGCGCCTCGCACGCCTGGCGCCTTCATACCGCAAGCTGCAAAGCGCGCCAATCTTCGCCTTGCCGCAGCCCATCTCTTCAAAGAAGCCCCAGCCCCGATCGATGCTGTGCCTTTAGCGCCTGGCGCGCCCTACGGTGCGGTGGATGTCGATACGAATGGCTGTACGCTCTGCCTTGCTTGCGTATCGGCTTGTCCGACAGCGGCACTCGGCGACAACCCGGATAAGCCGCAGTTGAGCTTCCAGGAGGAGGCCTGCATTCAATGTGGTCTTTGCAAGAATACCTGTCCTGAAAAAGTGATCACGCTGGTGCCGCAATTTAACTTCTCCAGCGAGGCTAAGGATCAGCGGGTATTGTACGAGGAAGAGCCTTTCTGCTGCGTTTCCTGTGGCAAGCCGTTTGCCAGCAAAAGTACGATCGAAAAGATGGTGTCGACCTTGGCGGGCAGCCACTCGATGTTCCAAGGGGCAGCCGCTGAACGTTTAAAGATGTGCGAGGATTGCCGCGTTATCGCTCATTTTCAAGAGGAGGATACGTTCATGGCTGCCGGTGAACGGCCACGTACACGGGTAACAGAGGACTATCAAAAGCCGTCCAAGCCGAATGGCACCGATCTTGATTCCTAAAGGGCTGGGCTTTTATAGAGTTGGGCGCGGGGGCGCACCTTACACTTCGGTGATCAGGTAAGCACACCGCCTGGCACCCGCTAGAATATGGTCGCAGCGTTCTACTCTGGCCTTTGCCCCCAAGACTTCGCGGAATATCTCCAGCTCGGACTTACAAAGGCCTTGGCAAACCGTTGCGGCTGCGCATATCGGGCAGTGATTCTCGATCAGGAGAAATTGGGCCGGGCCTGTTTCCTGCCACTCCGCCATATAGCCTTCTCTCAAGCGGATGGCGGCGAGTGCTGCGATTTTGTCTTTTAAAGTTTCGCGGCCGCTAAGCTCATTTTTATAGGCTGTAAGCGTCTCCTGCTCGCGGTGACTTATCAGCTTTTCTAACCCTTCAGCGCCAAAAACCGCTTTCGTCGACTCCAACAATTCGAGCGTTAGATCCGAGTGCCGTTCGGGAAAGCGGGCATGACCTTTCTCGGTGAGATGCCAAAAGCGCCTGGGCCTGCCTTTCCCATGTTTGCGGTCTTCGGCGGTGATCAGCCCCAAAGCCGCCAATTTAGCCAGATTCTGCTGGGCGCCCGGCGGCGTCATGCCGAGAGCCTTTCCCAGATCGCTCGCGGTTTGGGGGCCTTTGCTTTTCAAAATATACAGAAGTTTATCTTTTGATGATTTTTCCATTTTATTTCTTTTTAAAATGTTTTGTTTTTTAAAAATGATTGGTTTTTATATTAGGTGAAATTCGATGCAGTGCAAGTGTGATGTCCTCCCGGTCAATTGGCGTGACGTACAGGATCGAGAGGCGCGCTGGGGCATCTTCGCAAGAGAAGAACGTCTTTTTCCCCTTTTGACGCCTTTTATGGCTCTCGATCTCTATAACCTCGATTGCTTATGCGGGTGTCGAAATCTCCCCCATCTCGACACCTGCCTTTATCCTATTGGGGCTATTGGCGACGCGGAGGTTCGTCTCGGCAAGGCCAGTGTGACGAGACGTATGCTCCATGGGACGTGGGCGGGAAGC
>CAXMNO010000182.1:0-7755 GCA_964194655.1 uncultured Acidimicrobiia bacterium | reverse complement strand
CCGATATCTCCCATCAGGACCTCGAAATCCTCCGGCTCTTTTTCAAAGGTTGGACCATTGCAAGCCTCAATCATCGGGTGGGCCCAGGCCCGTGCACTGCCTGTCCAGATGTGCCCACGCGGTTTTAGATCGTGAGAATCGTCAAGCGAGCCAGGCTTAATGGTAAAGATGTGGTCGCCACTTATCTGGTGATAGATGCGTGTTCCACAATCGGGGCAAAAGGCGCATATCATCGCGCCGCCGCTGGCAGTTGGGCGCGTATAGAAGGAAAGTTCATCCTGCAAAACTTCAAAACCATCAGACTCCACCCACATCGACATGCCAAAAGCACTGGCTGACTGCGACTGACATTCCGTGCAGTGACAGCAATAAAGGGTGAGCGGCTTTGCCGTTATTTGGTAGCGAACCTTGCCACACTGGCACCCGCCCTCACGAATTTTTTGCTCACTCTCTGCCATAGCTTTCCCTCCTACGCAAAAGGCCGCTTCCGAAAAGAAGCGGCCCCTCGAAACTAAACCGAGTGCGGATTTCTGTCACGCGAAAGCATCAGGCATGGAATTCTTCTTTTTATCGATGAACTCCTGCAAGGCCTCGTCAATACCAGGATCAAGTTCGGGCGCTTGATACTCCAAAAGCGACTTCTTATAGGCCAGATTAGCCCTTTGATAGCTATCCAGAGAACCTTCAGCCTGCCATTGTTCGAACGAGTTGTTGTCAGCATTTGCCGAGCGATAGAAGGCCGTCTCAAAATTCGCCTGCGTATGGGCGCAGCCCAGATAGTGATTGCCGGGCCCAACCTCGCGGATTGCATCCAGGGCCTGGCCATTTTCGGTCATGTCATAGCCACCAGCCATCACTTGGAACATGGCGAGCTGATCGATATCGATCATGAACTTCTCATAGGAAGAGACAAGTCCGCCTTCCAGCCAACCTGCGGCATGAAGCACGTAGTTCACCCCGGCAAGGAGAGCTGGGAGCATCGTTTGCGTCGATTCGTGCGCCGCTTGCGCATCGGGCACCTTGGAGGCGCAAAGCGACCCGCCCGAGCGGAAGGGAACACCGAGGCGCCGCGCCAACTGGCCCATGCCGTAAAGGATCATGGCGGGTTCCGGTGTACCGAATGTGGGCGCACCCGACTGCATCGACATGGAACCGGCAAAGGTCCCTAAAATCATGGGACAACCTGGCTTTATCAGCTGCGTGAAGGCAAGACCGGCCAAAGCCTCCGCCAGGGCCTGGGTCATAACGCCGACCAGCGTCACAGGCGCCATGGCACCAGAAAGAATGAAGGGCGATACAATGCAGGCCTGATTGTGGCGGGCATAGACCTTTAGTGCGCCCAACATCGTATCATCGAAGGTCAAGGGCGAATTGGCGTTGATCAGGCTGACCAAGACCGTGTTTTCTTCGACGAAATCATTGCCGAAGACAATCTTTGCCATATCGACCGTATCTTGCGCACGCTCAGGCGCCGTCACAGAGCCCATAAAGGGCATATCGCCATAGCGGATATGGGTATAGATCATATCGAGGTGGCGCTTATTGACCGGAACATCGACCGGCTCGCACACCGTGCCGCCCGAATTGTGCAAAGCGGGCGCCATATAGGCGAGCTTCACGAAGTTCCTGAAATCCTCGATCGTCGCGTAGCGCCGACCACCTTCAATATCACGAACGAATGGTGGGCCGTAAACAGGCGCAAAAACCGTATTCTTGCCACCAATGCGCACTGAGCGCGCGGGATTGCGGGCATGCTGTGTGAACTCGGAAGGGATGGTCTCGCAGAGCTTGCGGCACATACCGCGTGGGAAGCGTACCCGCTCGCCCTTCACATCGGCACCGGCATCGCGCCAGATCTGCAAGGCCTCCGGATCGTCGCGAAACTCGATGCCAATTTCCTCAAGCACCGTATCGGCATTGCGCTCGATGATTTCGAGCTGCTCGGCGCTCAAGGGGTCGTAAGTTGGAATCTTCCGTTCGATATAGGGATATTTGACGAGACCGCCGCCGCGACGTTTCGCCCGCCTGGCATCCGCGCCACCACCATCGCCACCGCGAGCACGGCGCGAGCGCCGAGCTTCTCCACCACCGGAAGAGGCTTCACTCATAGGTTCGTTTCCTCAATAAAAGCGCTCAAAACAAAATCCCCGGAGGACTATACCCCCAGGTCGTAATAGGAACATCACTTCATGAGATTATCTAAACCCGCCCCAGATACGCTCTGTCCAGAGCGCGACCGTGAACCGCGATTCTGCGGCGTGGAGAAACCGCGATCTCCGCCTCTTATTCAAAATTTCAGCCCGAACCCTGGCTCGCAAGCGAGTGCTAAAAACTCTCCCCTATCGCGCTCGCGACTTCATTCATGACGTGAATCCACAAAATGCAGTCGCTGCCACTTGGTGAGGTGAAGCTAACTCTGGTAAAAACGGCGCCGAAGGTGGGCATTTGGGCAAGGAAAGCACCCCAAATAGAAGTCTATAGGTTCAAGGGTACGTCGATCGTCGGCCCAGTTTGCGGAGAGTTGAAATGGCAGAGTTTCCAGAAAAGGCGAATGTCGTCATCGTTGGCTTAGGTGGGATCGTGGGCGCGTCGGTGGCCCACCACCTCATCGAGCGGGGCTGGGACAATATTGTTGGCATCGACAAATCGGCGATCCCAACGGATATCGGTTCAACCTCGCACGCTTCCGATTTCTGTTACGCGACCAGCCATGATTTCCTATCCTGTTGGACAACCCATTACTCCATCGATTTCTTCGAAAAGATGGGGCATTACGCCAAGGTGGGCGGGCTTGAAATTGCCCGCATCGGCGATGATGCCCGTATGGACGAAATCAAGCGCAAGGTGACGTCCGGAAAGGCCTTTGGCACCAACGTGCACCTTGTGAGCCCCGCTGAAATCAAGGAAAAATTCCCGCTGATTGAGGAAGACATGGTGCAAGGCGGCATGTGGGACCCCGATGCCGGGCTTGTCGTTCCCCGCTCCCAGGTTGTAGCGGGTGAATTGGTCGATAATGCTGAAAAGACCGGCAAGCTGACGGCCTTCGCTAATACCCCCGCGACCGGCCTGATCATCGAGGAGGGACGGATTAAGGGGGTCGAAACCCCGCGCGGCAAAATCCTGGCCGACACCGTCATCGTCTGCGCCGGGCTTTGGGGGCGTCTCATCGCCGAGATGGCAGGTGAGGATCTGCCGGTCATGCCGGTTGACCATCCGCTTCTTTGGTTCGGCCCCTACGAGGAATTTGCGGGCACCGGCAAGGACATCGGCTGGCCGCTTCTCCGCGATCAGGGCAACTCCGCCTACATGCGCGACACGGGTGACCCGAAAACCACCGAGGGCGGCATGATCGAATGGGGTTACTACGAGGAAACGGAGCCACGTCTCTGCCACCCGCGCGATCTCCTGGAAAAATCGGAAGCACGCCTCTCGCCTTCTCAGCGTGACTTGGAAATCGAGCAGGTGATGACACCGCTGGAACGGGCGATGGAATTGACGCCAATTCTTGGCGAGTTGGGGTACGACGAAAAACGCTCCTTTAACGGCCTGCTCCAGGTCACAAACGATGGCGGACCTTCAATGGGAGAGAGTCAGAAGGTACGCGGTCTTTGGTATGCCATTGGAATCTGGGTCAAGGACGGCCCCGGCATGGGCAAGCTCATTGCCGACTGGATAACCGATGGACGCACGGAAATTGATCATCACGCGATCGACTATGCGCGCTTCTATCCCTTCCAAACAGGTGAAGATTTTATCCATGCGCGCTGCACCGAAACGGCGATGAAGATCTACAATCCAGCGGTACATCCCAGAGAGCCCTTTGCCGGAGGCAGAGGTGTGCGCAGCAGCCCTTTCTACGAGCGAGAGAAGGAGCTCGGCGGCTATTTCATGGAGCTTGGCGGATGGGAACGAGCGCACGGCTATGCCAGCAACGAGCACTTGTTGGAGAAGTATGGCAATCAGGTGCCGTCTCGTGAAAACGAATGGGACAACCGCCATTTCTGGCGCGTCTCAAACGCCGAACATCTTGAGATGAGCGCCGACGTCGGCATGGTCAATCTCTCGCACTTTGCCATGTACGATGTGACCGGCCAAGACCATGTGGCGTTTATGGAGTATCTCTGCGTTGCCAAGGTGGGTGGGGATAATCAGGTCGGCAAGGGCATCTACACACACTTCCTTGACAAGAAAGGTATGGTCAAAGCCGATTTCACCGTCTTTCGCATGGAAGACCGTTATCGCTTCGTAGACGGCGCGGACGCGGGAAATCGCGACTTCGTCTACATGAAGCGCATGGCGGAGGATTTGGGCTACGATGTCGAGATCACGGATGTATCAACCGATTTCACCACCATCGGACTTTGGGGGCCAAATGCCAGGTCCACCCTCCAAAAGGTGGTGGAAGACCCGAACGCCCTTAGCCACGAGAACTTCCCCTTCGCTTCGATCAAGCAGCTGAAGATAGCGGGTATAACCGTGGCCGCCTTCCGCATTTCCTATGTCGGCGAACAGGGCTGGGAATTGCATATGAAATATGAAGATGGCCTTGCCGTTTGGGATGCCATCCGCGCGCAGGACGTCATGCCGTTCGGTGTGGAAACCTATGCCAATTCCCGCAGGTTGGAAAAGAGCTTGCGCCTCCAAAACGCGGACCTTTTAACCGAGTACAATCTTCTGGAAGCCGATCTTGCGCGCCCAAAAGTCAAGGATGCAGACTTTATCGGCAAGGACGCCTATCTCGAGCACAGAGCCCGCGACCAGCAGCTGGCCATGCTCTGCACATTGGTGATGACCGACAATAGAGATTCGAAGGGAGTGGCGCGTTATCCTGTCGGGATTCTGCCGATCATGGATCCAGAAACAGGCGAGGTGTTGGTTGACCCTGAAGGTCGCCGTTCGTTCACGACATCTATCGCCTTTGGCCCGACTGTCGGCCAGAACATCGCTCTCGGCTATCTGCCCTATAAAAATGCGGTCAAAGGCAAGCGGTTCCTTGTGGAGTACTTCGGGGAAACCTATCCAGTCGAGGTAGCAGGCGTGGGTTACGAACCACTCTATGATCCGGAAAATCTGAAGCCGCGGACATAAAGTAGCATTCGCCGCAGTGCTGTGGCGATCAAGGAAAACTCATCAAAGGGCCCGCTTCGCCGGGTCCTTTTTTGTGCCCGATCCTTTCGACTTAGCAGGTATTTTTCCCTGCTTTTAACCAAGGTTTAGCACAAACTGCTCTATTTTTCTGAGAGACCCTATTAGCTCAAGTATTTCACAGGATCCAGGAAATGGCTTCTTTTCTATCGCGCGCTGCCCAGCCCACAGTTATCCGGCGCGCTTTAACGATAGCCTTCATCGCTGGGCCTACGCTCACGATTATCAATCAGTGGTCCGCCCTTTTTGGCGAGAGCACATTCTCGTGGGAAAAGGCCATATTGACCTTCCTGGTGCCCTTCCTGGTTTCCAGCATTTCAAGTGCCTTGACGGGACGCCCCCGTACTGAAGAGGTCGCGGAAGATCCATCGGCAGGGCTGCCAGTTGAAACCCTAGAGAGCTTTGATGCGGACCAAGCGGCGTCTCTTTTCGAATTCGATGAAACCGCTACCCTGAAAACCTTGGAGGAGGCAAAAGAAAAGAGCCGCGAAATCATGGGCAATGCCGGGAGGGTCAACCGTACCTCCAAGGAACGTACGGTCTTCATCGGCGAGTTGATTTCCAAGGCCGAAAGCTTCTCCGAAAAGGCTTTCCAGCTGCGTGACCGCATGGATGCCAATGCCCAGCGCATGACGACGATCGAGATGGAGATGACGGGGCTCGTCACCTCCCTATCGGAAATCGGCTCTGACATGTCGCGAGGCCGATCCGCGGGCGAAGACCTCGGCCAACAGGCAGAAGCTTTTCGCGAACGTTTCGCCGAGATCAACGGCATCGGCAACGACATTGTCGAGGTGGCCAGGCGCACCAATCTTTTAGCCCTAAACGCCACCATCGAGGCGAGCCGCGCGGGCGAGGCCGGGCGCGGTTTTGCCGTCGTGGCGGGTGAGGTCAAGGAATTGGCAGGTCATGTCGCAGGTTCAGTCGAGCGAATTCAAAAGCTCGTGGAAGACCTCAATGAAGGCCTCGCCGGCGTATCTGATGGGATCGCAACGCTCGGCTCTTCCATGGGCCAGGCAGAGGAAACCGCAAGCCGGCATGCCCAAGAAGCAGAGCTCACCAGCCAGCAAATGAGCGAGCTTCTGGAAACCTCACGCGATCAAACGGAAATTCTGGGGGAGGAGTTGGTCGGCTTTGCCTCGCTCACCGAGGATATACGCAAGATAAAGGCCAATACGGAGGCCGCGATTTCCGGCTCCGCTCGCAATATGCAGCTGTCTGAAAATATCGTTCAAGATATCGAAGTAGCAACAGCCAAAATCCGTACCGGTTCTTAAGCACTTTAAAAGAGTCCTCTTTCACCTCCTACTTCCTCATTAGATGAGCTTGCGAAGGTACAATCGCCTGGCTTAAGGTCGCATCAAGAGCGGCGAAAGGATGAGCCATGCGCTTGACGCTGGAAGAACAAGCGATCCTGGAGGGCGTAGACGGTTCAGGAAAAGCCCTGGCCATAAAAATTGTCGTGGAGGCGGGCCGTTTTTTGGGAGCGGGTGACCTCATTCCCATTACATCCTCGCACATCGATGGCTGTATCTATTATGGCGACGCCGGTGTTCACTTTGTCGAGCGGCTGGTAGAGCTAGGCGCCAAGGCGTCAGTCCCCGCCACACTCAATGTCGGGGCATTGGACCTGTTGCATCCTGAATTGGTGCGCAGTGATGCTTACCACCACGAAATGTCGAAGCGCTTGATGGATGCTCACACGGCGATGGGCTGTCTTCCGACTTGGACTTGCGCGCCCTATCAGGCTGGTCACCGTCCAGGGTTTGGCGAGCAAGTCGCTTGGGGCGAGAGCAATGCCGTTGCCTTTTGCAATTCCGTCTTGGGCGCGCGGACCAATCGCTACGGCGATCTTCTGGATATCTGCTGTGCGATTGCGGCGCGCGCGCCGAACTATGGCCTGCACAAAACTGAAAACCGCCGCGCTCTTTTAGAGCTCGACTGCACTGCACTTTCCGAAAGCCTCAAAAGGGAAAATGCCTTCTACCCCGTCCTAGGCGCGCTTCTCGGCGAGCGGGCGGGCGAGAGTGTCGGCTTGATCAGCGGACTGCCCAGCGAGATCCCCGAAGACAATCTAAAAGCACTAGGAGCGGCTGCAGCCTCTAGAGGGGCCGTCGGCCTTTTCCATGTCGAAGGCGTAACGCCTGAGGCCGCAACGCGTGCGCAAGCTCTGCAGGGAAAAGAGCCGGAAGAGATAGTTCTAGTCACCGCAGACATGATCGCCGAAACGCGCGACGGCCTCAGCACGGCCAAGGGCGAAGACTTGGATTGCATAGCCCTTGGAAGCCCGCATTTTTCCTTTGCCGAGTTCGGAGCCTTAGTCCCCCTTTTAAAAGGGCGGCGCTTGAAGGTGCCTTTTTACGTCTGCACCAGCCGGGCGACGCTTGAACGGCTTGAGGCGGCTAACCTTAAGACGAACATGGAAGAAGCAGGCGTAACGCTGGTGATCGATACCTGCGTCGTGGTCACGCCAATCTTGGCCAAAAGCGGCAAGGTCTTGATGACGAACTCAGGCAAATTTGCACACTACGCCAAGGGGACCATCGGCTATGAGGCTGTATTTGGCACACTGGCAGACTGCGTTGCCTCCGCCGAAACTGGCAAGGTCAC
>CAXMNO010000181.1:0-2649 GCA_964194655.1 uncultured Acidimicrobiia bacterium | reverse complement strand
CTAGCGGTCGATATCTGGGGGGAAATTCAAAAGTATGGTCCATGTACTCGGTCTCGGATTAGCGCTTGCTGGCCTTTGGATCTTGCTCTCTGGAATTTTTCAGCCGCTTATCTTGATTTTTGGCGTGATTAGCTGCGTGCTGGTCTTGTACATTTGCCGGCGTATGGATGTGGTGGACCACGAAGCGGTCCCGCTGCAGGTTCGTTTCGGTATTGTCGGGTATTGGATCTGGCTGGCACGCGAAATTGCGAAATCCAACTACGATGTAGCCAAGCTCATACTCGATCCGGCAATGCCGATAAGCCCCAGTATCATTCGTGTTAAGGCGACCCAGACCACGGATTTCGGACGTGTCATTCATGCAAATTCCATAACGCTCACACCGGGAACCGTCTCGATAGAGCTGGAAGCGAATGAAATCATCGTGCATGCCATCTCGACTGAAGCGGCGAAGGGCACGTTGGAAGGCGGTATTGATCGCCGGGTAACGGCGGTGGAGGCGCGCTGAAATGTTTATCGCTGCGACTTCCGCCCTTTTGGTTGCCATGCTTTTGACGCTCATCCGGCTTTTCAAGGGTCCGAGTCTTTATGATAGGACCTTGGCGGCTAACGCCTTTGGCACGAAGACGGTCTTGCTGATTGGTGCTTTGGGATTCTTGGCTGGTCGGCCGGATTTTCTCGATATTGCACTTATCTACGCCTTGATCAATTTCATCGGAACGATCGCGATTTTGAAGTTCTTCCGCTATCGCGTCTTGGGTGATCCGATTGAATCGGAAGGCGGACCTGGCGATGGCAAAGGAGGTCGTGACTAGTGGAACTCCTTCTAGACATCGCGAGTTGGGTCGCAATCCTCGTCGGTAGCGGTTTGATCTTGGTCGGCTCGCTTGGCCTCATTCGTTTGCCTGATTTCTATACACGACTACATGCGGCCGGGATCATTGATACGATGGGCGTGGAACTCGTGCTCTTAGGCATGATGTTCCAAGCGGGTTTTTCCTTTGTCACGATCAAGCTTTTATTGATTGGGGCATTTATTTTCCTCACCAGCCCGACATCGACCCATGCAATTGCGAATGCGGCATACACTGCCGGTCTTAAACCTCTTTTCTCGTCGCGTGGTGAGGCTGAAGGCGGAGATCTTGAGAAGGAGGCCAAGTCATAGGACTCGTTGTCGACATCGTACTGATGACCTTTTTGGCCTTGACCGCATTTTATGTCATTAAACTGCGGCATCTTTTTGCTGTGGTCATGCTTTCGGGCGTTTTCTCATTGCTTTCGGCGGCTTTGCTTGTGCAGTTGGACGCCGTTGACGTTGCCTTTACCGAGGCTGCGGTGGGGGCTGGGATTTCCACTGTGCTGATGTTGGGCACGATGACGTTGACTGCCCGGCGGGAGAAGATTCCAAACGGAACGGCCATTTTGCCGTTGTTGGTCGTGATCATAACGGGTGCTGCCTTGGTTTATGGCACCTTGGACATGCCGGATTTTGGTGATGCCTCTGCGCCCTCCCACGGTCATGTCGTTCCTGAGTATAT
This sequence comes from uncultured Acidimicrobiia bacterium, assembly GCA_964194655.1. Lineage (GTDB taxonomy): Bacteria > Pseudomonadota > Alphaproteobacteria > Kiloniellales > Kiloniellaceae > JAJFGK01. Next base: position 1,111 of record CAXMNO010000181.1, on the reverse strand, counting down.
CGAGGGTACGCGTGATATTTTCAAAATTCCAAACGTTGTGACTGCGATTTTAGCCAGTTATCGGGGGTTCGATACACTAGGAGAAGTCGGTGTGGTCTTTACTGCAGGTATCGGGGTTTTGGTTCTTTTGACCAGTGGCAGCACCTCGCGAGGACGACGCAAGGGAAAAGGCACCAAACCGCAAAGCGATGAAAAAGGCGGGGAGGGCGAAGGCGCATGAGGCATCATCTTGTCCTGCGGGTCGTCACAAAGATGCTGATACCGCCCATTTTACTCTTTGCGCTTTATGTCCAATTCCATGGTGATTTTGGGCCCGGCGGCGGCTTTCAAGCCGGTGTCATATTTGCAGCTGGCTTTATTCTCTATTCCTTGGTTTTCGGATTAGAGACTGCGCGGCGGACCGTGCCCATTGGGGTGCTTCGCTTTTTGATCGCGTTCGGCTTTCTTCTTTATGCATTAGTTGGTGTTGCAGGCTTAATCCTTGGCGGCAACTATCTCGATTATTCGGTATTAGCTTCGACGCCAACCGCAGGTCAGCACTTAGGTGTCTTGGTGATCGAACTTGGCGTCGGCATTACCGTCGCCGCGGTCATGGTCGCCATATTCTTTTCCTTTGCCGGGCGCTCGCCAAAAATACGTGATGAGGATTGGTGAGGTGCTGGAATTCATTGCCGCACACTATAACTACTGGGTCGTGATCTTTTTGATGATGGCCGGGCTCTATGTCGTCGTATCGCGTGGTAATCTGGTCAAGAAGATCGTTGGCCTCAATATCTTCCAAGTCTCTGTTTTTCTTCTCTATATTTCGATCGGGAAGGTAGAGGGAGGAACTGCCCCTATCTTGACGGGGGAGCCGGAGGTCTTTTCCAACCCCTTGCCGCACGTCCTCATTCTGACAGCGATCGTGGTTGGCGTGGCGACAACGGCGCTTGGCCTTGCGTTGGTTGTGCGTATTCGCGAGAGCTATGGCTCTATTGAGGAGGATGAAATCCAAGCTGAAGATGCGGAGTTGGAAGCGCGTGAGGAGGCCGAGGCCCGATGATCGCGCATATGCCAATCTTCCAGGTGCTTTTACCCCTGATTGCGGCCCCACTTTGTGCGATGACCAGGC
>CAXMNO010000180.1:0-2693 GCA_964194655.1 uncultured Acidimicrobiia bacterium | reverse complement strand
CGTCCCCGATGAAGGGATCTTTAACTGGAACCCTGGCGCAAATTTCGGGATCTACAGGCCGGATACATTTTTCTGGGACAATTGAACTATCCGACCTGCAAAACCAGGCCGTCATAACCAGGTTCCACCCCGTGCGGACAGCGGGCTTTCAGGTCATCATAGTCGATTTGATGATTCAAATGGGTCAAGACCGCATGGTCCGGCTTCACGCGCTTGATCCATTGAAGGCTTTGCTCAGTGTGGGAATGGGTCGGATGAGGCTCATCACGCAAACAATCTACCACCCAAAGCTTCACGCCTTCCAATAAAGAAAAAGCATGCTCGTCTAAGTCTTTCACATCCGTTGAATAGGCAAAATCGCCGATACGAAAGCCAAGCGATTCTTCGGGGCCATGGTTCTGCACGAATGGAATGACACGCCACGGTCCAAGTTCAAATGGTCCATTGACTATGTGATCCTCAAGCAATGGCCGATAGATACTTTTAGGATTTGCGCTCGATGCAAGCGCATAGGCGAAGCGGCGCGTCAAAAGATCATGCGTTTCAGCATCCATATAGGCCGGTATCGGTACCCCTTGCCTATACCTGATATTCCGCAGCTCGTCGATTCCATGGCAATGATCACCGTGCGCATGGGTGTAGAGCACTGCATCAATCCTGGTGATACCGTTATCCAGAATTTGCGGCCGCAAATCGGGTGAGGTATCGATGAGGGCCGCGTAGTCCCCCTCCTCCACCAAAACGGAAACCCGCCTTCGCCGATTCCTTGGATTATCCGGATTGCACGCCCCCCAATCTCCACCGGGTGTGCCGTTCGCTAACGGGACGCCACCCGACCCGCCGCAGCCGAGAATGGTAACTTTCACGGGGTCCCGACCTTTGAGAAAAGCCTAAGGAAATTTTCACTGGTCGTTTGCGCAAACGCCTCAACGTCGAGGCCACGCATCTCAGCGAGATAAGCAGCGGTGTGCTGAACAAAGGACGGCTCGTTGCGCTTACCCCTTTTGGGTACAGGCGCTAGGTAGGGAGAATCTGTCTCAATGAGTATGCGGTTCAGCGGCAATTCAAACACAACCGCGCGTAAAGCCTCTGCGCTCTTAAAGGTAACGATCCCCGCGAGCGAAATATAAAAGCCGATCTCTAACGCAGCTTTTGCTAATTCAGGCCCGGCCGTGAAGCAGTGAATGACCCCGGGATATGCCCCTTTTTCATATTCATCGCGCAGGATCTGAACGGTGTCTTCATCAGCCTCCCTCGCATGGACAATGAGCGGCAACCCAGATATGCGTGCAGCCTCGATATGTGCGCGGAAACTCTTTTGCTGAGCTTCGCGGGGGCTGTGCTCATAATAGTAATCGAGGCCGGTTTCACCGATCCCCACGACCTTCGCATCTTCTGCCAGGCGTAGGAGCTCATCGGGTCCGCTAACCCCCTCCTCCCCCGCTTCATGAGGATGGACACCAACAGAGCAATAGACGGACGCAAATTGATGCGCGATCTCCCTCACCCTTGGAAAGGTTGAAAGTTTGGTCGAAATCGTGACCATTCGCGTAATGCCCGCTGCTTCAGCGCGCGCCACGACATCGCGTAGGTCTTCGCTTTCTTCGATAAGGTCCAAATGGCAGTGAGAATCTACGAACATCGGCATGACAATCTCGCTTAAGCCACTTCGGCGGTTTGATAGCGTGGGAAGACGCCTTCCGGTTTTGGCAATGCGGTCCCAGGATTCAAGGCTGTGGCCCGCGTGAGGCTTGAAAAATCGCGGTTCTCAGGTCCAACCGAAAGCTGATCTAGAATCTTGGCGCTTGCCGTTGGCATAACGGGCTGCGTCAAGGTCGCGAGATAGCGAATGCATTCCGCCAAGACGTAGAGAACCGTTGCCATGCGATCCGGATCGGTCTTGCGCAGCGCCCAAGGCGCCCTCGCATCCACATAGCGATTGGCTTCAGCCACGACATTCCAGCAAGCCTCCAATGCCTTTTGGATCTACTGCGTTTCCAGTGCCTCACGTGAGTTTTCAAGTGCCTCTTGGGCCAGGCTCAAAAGCGCTTCATCTTCCGGCGTAAATTCACCGGGCTGTGGCACCGTGCCACCGCAGTTTTTCGCGATCATAGATAAAACGCGCTGCGCTAAATTCCCAAAATCGTTCGCCAGATCACTATTTATACGCTGCACCATGGTGTCGTGAGAAAAAGATCCGTCGTTGCCATAGGGCACCTCACGCAAAAGGAAATAGCGCGTCTGATCCAATCCATATTCCCCGACCAGGGAGGCTGGTGTGATCACGTTGCCGATCGACTTCGACATCTTCTCGCCGTCCACAAAAAGAAAGCCGTGACCGAATACCCGTTTGGGAAGCGGCAAATTGGCCGACATTAGGAATGCGGGCCAATAAATCGCGTGAAAGCGCAGGATATCCTTTCCGATGACATGAATGTCAGCCGGCCAGTATTTTCTATAGAGCTCGCTCTCAGTTTCTGGGAAGCCAAGCGCTGTCACATAGTTCGTCAAGGCATCAAGCCACACATACATAATATGCTTTTCCGAACCGGGTACGGGAATGCCCCAGTCGAAGGTCGTGCGCGAAACGGAAAGATCGCGCAGCCCCTGCTTTACGAAATTCACAACTTCGTTGCGACGATAACGCGGTAAAATAAAGTCGGGGTTATCCTCGTAATGTTTCAGTAGCTTAT
>CAXMNO010000179.1:0-3059 GCA_964194655.1 uncultured Acidimicrobiia bacterium | reverse complement strand
TTTTTGTCGGGATGTTATTTTAATTTTTTTATGAGCCCGGGATAAAATTTTTTGGTAGGTTTTTAAGCGATTAACATACAGTTCTCTGCTTCGAGTATATAAATCATCTAAATTTATTTTTTCTTGCCAACTTCCCATGTCCATTAATTAATTTAAAGAAAAAAAGAATTTAATATAAACTGTACCCTCTTGTGCGGCGTGGAGATTTGTGCTTGGGTACTTGGATAAAGGCGGCTCCGACGGGTGCTACCAACACCCGCCGGAGCCTACACACTCCAATGAGCAAACATAGGAGCATGATCTCATGGCTGCGTGTGCCAGCATTTTTCCAGAAAGCTTAGCTTTTAACAGCCTTTTGCCGTCTGCGTTAGATGGGCAATTTTGCCTTTCGCGTGGACGGCACAGCACTTCTTTTATGCTTGCCTGACTTTACCAACCATCGCAAGCAAAACAAGGCGCACTCCGGCTCCTAACTGGGTGCGTGGGGGCCTGCACGTCTGCGATTTGGCGCCGTGCGGGCATCCCAAAACTTATATTAGAAATATTTATATGAATCACGACAACTCGGGAGAAACCGTGGGAATGAGCCAACCACCAAATAAGAACCTGGAGAGTTTTGACGCAAACTCCTCCATATTCCAATACAGTCCGGGCATTGCCGAAGTCGCCCAGCGCCTTTTCGATTTAAGCCGTCAAATCATGCTGCTACAGGCCGAACGCGCGGCTTTGGAAAAGGAGTTGCTGGAGTTTTGCGGTGCCAGCACGTCGGATGCCTATCTGAAGGTCTCGCTTCTCTCCACCATGCTGCGCCGCGACCTCGGCCTCGACCCCACTCACCCAGCCATGAAGATTGCCAACGGTGTCACCGAATCGCTCGACGCCGTTCACATCAAAGTCGAATCCTTTTGCTTGCCGCAAGAAGGCGAGCGGCATTGAGGGGGGCCTTGCACTGTCCCTGTCTGGAGGTCTGCTGGGGGGGCCGGTTGTCATTCCGGGGCTCCAAAGGCGAACCCGGAATCGCTATCCGCAAGGCAGGTCGGTGCCTTCGCTTGCATTTGGTTTTTGCGTGGAAAGTGATTCCGCATCCACGCTCCCGCTTCGTGCGGAATGACGAGCGCGCGGGCATCATTCGGGAATGACGAGAGTTGCGGCGATGGCCCTTTCTCTAGTGCGCCTCGGCCCAGTTGTCCCCAACACCAGCGTCAGCGGTTATCGGAATGGAGAGTTCGAGTGTTGGGCGACAGGCGTTTTCCATCACTTCTCGGACAAGCGCGCTGGTTTGCTCCAGCTCCTCATTCGGTACGTCGAAGAGGAGTTCGTCATGAACCTGAAGAAGCATTTTTGCCTTTAGCCCCGCATCCGCCAAGGCAGGGGGAATGCGGATCATAGCACGCTTGATGATGTCAGCCGCAGTTCCCTGGATCGGGGCATTGATCGCAGCGCGTTCGGAGAAATTGCGCCTTGCCGGGTTCTTCTCCGCAATGCCTGGCACATGGATGCGCCGCCCGAAGAGTGTGGTGACGTAACCCTGCTCGCGCGCCTGCTTCTTGGTGCGATCCATATACGCCATGATGCCGGGGTAGCGCTGGAAATAGGTCTCTATAAAGGCGCGCGCATCGCTCTGCGGAATGGACAAGTTCTGCGCTAACCCAAAGGCCGACATGCCATAGATAATGCCGAAGTTGATCGCCTTAGCCTGCCTGCGCACCATGGGGTCCATGCCTTCTATCGGCACCCCAAAGACCTGGGAGGCTGTGAGGGCATGGATATCCTGGCCGTCGCGGAATGCCTGTTTGAGCGCATCTTCCTCGCAGATTTCAGCCGCCAAGCGTAGCTCGATCTGGCTGTAGTCGACGGACAACAAGCGGCAGCCTTCTGAGGCGATAAAGGCCGTACGTATCTTTCGGCCCTCCTCCGTACGCACAGGGATATTCTGCAAGTTAGGATCATTGGAGGATAAGCGCCCGGTTGAGGCGACAGCTTGTGAATAAGAGGTATGTACGCGCCCGGTTTCAGGGTTAATCTGGGCTTGAAGTGCGTCGGTGTAGGTGCTTTTTAGCTTTGACAATTGGCGCCAATCAAGGACTTTCGCTGGCAGTTCGTGCCCTTCAGCCACCAGGCCTTGCAGGATATCATGGCCAGTGCCGTACGCACCGGTCTTGCCTTTCTTACCGCCGGGGAAGCCCATTTCATCGAAAAGGATCTCGCCGAGCTGTTTGGGCGAACCAATCGTGAAGGATCGACCGGCGAGCGTATGGATTTCGCCTTCCAACTCCGCAATACGCTGAGCGAAGTCGTTTGACATGCGCCGCAAAATGTCGCGATCGACCTTGATGCCCGTTTCTTCCATCGCGGCGAGGACGGGGATCAAGGGGCGCTCCATCGTCTCATAGACGCTCACCAAGTGATCACTCAGCAGCTGAGGCTTCAAGATCTGATGCAGGCGAAGCGTTACGTCTGCATCTTCGGCCGCATAATCGAGCGCCTTATCCAAGGCTACGTAATCGAAGGTCACCTTTGACTTACCGCTGCCAGCGACTTCCGAGAACTTGATGGTGTCGTGATCCAGGTGCAGGCGCGAAAGCTCGTCCATTCCATGGCCATGAAGGCCAGCATCAAGCACATAGGACAACAGCATCGTGTCATCGACGGGTGCGATGCGAATGCCTTCGCGCGCGAAGATAAGGGCGTCGTACTTAATATTCTGCCCGATCTTTAGGACTGAATCGTCCTCCAACATCGGTTTGAGCAGTTCAATCGCGCGCGCCAGGTCAATCTGTTGTGGGGCAGGCTCCGCGCTCTCCAGCGCCAAATCACCCTCCGCGGGTGCAGCAGCTGACTCAGGTGCCTTGTGGCGCAAGGGAATGTAGCAGGCGCGCCCTGGCTTGGTGGAAAGCGAAACCCCAACAAGATCCGCCTGCATGGCATCGAGCGAGGTTGTCTCCGTATCCACCGCAACGGTGCCAAGCTCCATCGCCTCATCGATCCAAACCTGCAGGGCTGCTTCGTCTTGGATCAGTTCGTAGGCGACGTTTTCCGGATGGCGAGGATCGGGGACA
>CAXMNO010000178.1:0-4516 GCA_964194655.1 uncultured Acidimicrobiia bacterium | reverse complement strand
CCCCATTATCTGGTGGATTATCTTTTTGTTGTATTTCTAGGCGGCATTAGGCGCTCGCGAGCTTAAACGGGGGCCTTTACGTCCTTGCGGGGGATCCGCGCTTGTTCATATTTCGGTCACCTAAGATTGAATCAGGTTTCGAAAAGCGGCGAACGCGTCAACAATCGAAATTATACCATAAATTTTAAAAAATATTAGATAACAATTTTTAGTCCATATTAGCTGTTTGGCTACTGGATGGAAGGTGCCCTATAAATCCATTGGTGCGCTGGCGATTAACCTGTTCTTAATCCGGCATTGGGCAATATCCCCTCATGGCAGTTGGAAACGAAACCGCCGGTATCGCACCGGCCCCTTTGAGCTTTCTTCAGCTCCCCTCCGAACAGTCGCAGGCCCCACAAGAGCGTGCTGTTGCCCGGACTGGCTCGACGACCGGTCCGAGCATTGCTGGTCAGTCACGCGTAGACGATGCGCAAGCCGCTGGTTCGAGTGGTGCATTTTTCCCACGTGGAAGCTTCGTCAATATTTCTGCCTAATCGCCCAAAGCTATTGCATTAGCCAAGTTAGCGGCTCGCTTGTCGCGCGCTTTCTTGGATTTGGGCCGCCGTCCCCTCCGGGTGCTTGTTCAAGACTGTGCGATCGTCCAAAGTATTGTTATGTCGGATGCGCGAAAAAACCGTGACGAATTTAGATTTGTCCACCGCGTGCCAGAAGGCGATACGCTGACACGCCGGGTGTGCGATTCTTGCGGGTTCATAGATTACGAGAACCCCAAGGTCGTCGTCGGCTCTGTTGCGACGTGGGAGGATCGGATCCTTTTGTGCCGGCGCTCGATCAATCCAAGGAAAGGCTTTTGGACCCTTCCTGCGGGCTTTCTTGAACTTGGCGAAGACCCTGAAAGTGGCGCCTTGCGTGAAGCTTCGGAAGAGGCCTGCGCACGTTTGGAGATCGATCAACTGCTAGCGGTTTATGCGATTCCACGAATAAGTCAGATTCAATTAATCTACCGTGCCCGCCTGCTTGATCCGGACGTACGGGTCGGAGAGGAAACTCTGGAATTGGGTCTTTTCGAGTGGGAAGAGATCCCCTGGCAGGATATCGCATTCCCGTCGGTGCGCTGGGCTCTTAACGATCACCATGCCGTTGTAGGTCTTAGCGATTTCGCCCCACGCACTAACCCACCCGGTGAATTTGGCGATTTTCTTTAAGCCACTCAACCGCCCAGTCGCATAAGTGCAACACCACCGGCAACAAGCGAGGCTGCAAGGATTCGCGATTTTCCAAAGGGCTCACCAAGAAGCCTGGTGCCGATGAAGGCTGCAATAATGACAGAGGTCTCCCGTAAGGCCACTACTTGGGCCAGCGGGGCAAGCGTCATGGCCCAAATGGCAATCGCATAAGCGACGCCAGAGAGCAGTCCGCCTGCAATCCCCGATTTTGCCATCGGCCCAAAGGTCTCGACGATGCGGCCACGCCGCCGCCACAGGGCAAAGAGCAAAAAGGGTATGCCCTCGAGGAAGAGTAGCCAGCAGATATAGCCGAACGCGCTGCCCGAGGCCCGAGCACCCAATCCGTCGACTAAGGAATAGGCCGCTATCATCATTGCGGTTGCAAGGGCGAAGAAAAGACTATGTGCCTCCCCCTCGCGGCGAATTGCGGCGCGGCTAGTGAAATTCAAGAGGCGTGAGAGCGAGATGATGGCAAAGGAGAGCATCGCAAGGCCTATGAGGCCTTTTGTGGTTATGGATTCGCCCGCGATGATCCAAGCAGCGCCTGCAACCAACACTGGGGCGAGGCCGCGGGAAACCGGATAGACTTGGCTCAAATCTCCATAGCGATAGGCCAGAACCAAGGTGGCAAAGTAGACCTGATGTATCAGGATAGAGAGCCCAAGGTGGAGCCAACTTTCAGGCGCGGGCGGCTCCACGAAAAATAAAATTGGCAGGCATACGAGAACCGGTGCCCCGACAATATAAGCTTGGGCAACTAGCTTATCCTTGCCGGATTTTACAAGGGCATTCCAAGTGGCGTGGCAAAGAGCTGCGAAAAGGACAAGGCCAATAACTTGGGGCGTCACAGGCCCAAAAGCCCTCTCGCAAAGTCGCGCGCCTTAAAGGTGCGTAGATCTTCTGCCCCCTCCCCAACGCCAACGGCGTGGACGGGTAGGCCGAACTTTTCTGCGAGCGCAACCAAAATGCCGCCCTTGGCCGAGCCGTCCAGCTTGGTGATCACCAGGCCAGTGACATCGACAAGCTCCTTAAAGGTCGAGACTTGGCTTATGGCGTTTTGTCCCGTTGTCGCATCTAAAACCAGCAAAACGTCGTGTGGTGCCTCAGGGTCGATTTTGGCGAGCACGCGACGGATTTTCGCTAGTTCATCCATCAGATCGGTCTTGTTGTGGAGGCGTCCGGCGGTGTCAATGAGCAAAAGATCAAAGCCCTCATGCTTTGCGGCCGTTAGAGCATCAAAGGCGAGACTAGCCGAATCGGCGCCCGTTTCCTTTGCAATGACAGGTGCGCCAATCCGCTCTCCCCAGATTTGCAGTTGTTCGATTGCGGCTGCGCGGAAGGTGTCCCCTGCTGCCAGCATGACGCTTTGGCCCAAGTCGCGATAGTGCTTGGCCAGCTTTCCGATGGTCGTGGTCTTGCCGCTGCCATTGACGCCGATGACAAGCACGACATGGGGCTTAGCTGTGGCCTCGATTTCCAGAGGGCGCGCCACCGGCTCTAGGATTTTAGTGATATCGTCGGCGAGCGCCTCGCGAACTTCCTCAGGCGAGATTTCTTTGTCAAAGCGTTCCTTGGCAAGCCGGGCGGTGAGGCTTCGGGCCGTTGCGACGCCGAGATCGGCGGTGATCAGCAACTCTTCCAGCTCTTCGAGCGCGTCATCGTCCAACCGGCGCTTCGTGAAGATCCCGGCGATGCCGTCGGAGAGCTTGTTGGAGGAGCGCGAAAGCCCCTCTTTCAGGCGCTGAAACCAGCCCTTCTTCGCCGCTTGGTCGTTCATTGGGTTAAATCCTAAAACTAGGCAACCGCAGATCCAACCCCAGATCCAGCAGCCGAGCCAAGCTCACTTTTCGATTGGGCTTTATGGTTGATCTGCTGATCTAGCTTATCTTCAGCCAAAAGACATCCTTTTTGAATACCGCTGATCTTGGTAGCTATAATTTCACCAGGTGCCCCTGCAGAGGTCTTAACGGATGCGAAATGCTCACTGTGGCCAAGGCCGGGCTTCTCGATCAGGACATTTTCTATTTTACCAACACGGCTGATCAGAAACCGTTCGAGCGCCTTATCGCCTGCGGCACGCAGCCGCGCTGCACGTTCCTTTCGAAGGAATTTGGGAACCTTGGGCATGCGCGCAGCCGGGGTGCCTTCGCGCTCGGAATAGGGAAAGACGTGAAGATAGGTTAGATCGCAATCGGCAATGAGATCCAGCGTGCCTTTAAACATTGCTTCAGTCTCGGTCGGGAAACCGGCGATCAGATCTGCACCAAAGACTACATCCGGGCGAGCTTTCCTTGCTCGTTCGCAAAGACGGATGGCGTCGTCGCGCAAATGGCGCCGCTTCATCCGCTTTAGCGTTAAGTCGTGACCGGCTTGGAGTGAAAGATGCAAGTGCGGCATCAAGCGAGGCTCGTCTGCCAAAAGCCTGAAGATATCCTCATCAAGCTCCACCGCATCGATCGAGGAAAGGCGTAGGCGCGGGAGTTCGGGGACTTGTGCCAAGAGACGGCGCACCATTTGACCAAGGGTTGGGCGTCCTGGAAGATCACCGCCGTAGCTCGTGATATCGACGCCGCTCAGGACCACTTCAGGCACGCCTGATGCTGCCATGTGCCGGACTTGACGAACGATTTCCCCCAGCGGTACCGAGCGACTGTTGCCGCGCCCATAGGGGATGATGCAGAAGGTGCAGCGATGATCGCAGCCTTGCTGGACTTGCAAGAAAGCTCTGGTACGCGCGTTCAGGCCGTCGATTAAGTGGCTGGCCGTTTCCGTCACCGACATAATGTCATTAACGAGGACCTTCGCCCCGTCGTCGTTACCAAGGCCTAAAAAGGATTCGGCCTTTAGCTTTTCCTCGTTGCCAAGGACAAGATCGACTTCCGCCATCTCGGCATAGGCGTCTGGGGTGATCTGTGCTGCACAGCCCGTGACGATGATGCGGGCGTCTGGCCGCTCGCGCCTTGCACGTCTGATCGCTTGGCGGGCTTGGCGCTCTGCTTCAGCGGTTACCGCGCATGTATTGAAAACGATGGTGTTCTCTACACCGGATGCTGCTGCTTGCGTGCGGATTATTTCTGATTCGTAGGCGTTAAGGCGGCAACCGAACGTGATGACCTCCGGCGCTTCTGGGCTGGCCTTATATGTGGGGGTAGGGCTGCTCACAGCCGTAGCTCCCCCGTAAAAGCGGTGGCAACAGGGCCGGTCATGATGACGTGGTTATCTTCGCGCCACTCAATCGTCACAGGCCCGCCGTCCATCTCAACTTCGACGCGGCGCTCGGTCAGTCC
>CAXMNO010000177.1:0-5088 GCA_964194655.1 uncultured Acidimicrobiia bacterium | reverse complement strand
GAAACTTTGTCCCGGCCGGTTCCAAAGTCGATCGTCAAATCTTCAACACGGATCATTTACGAAACCTCAAGCCAAGCGGGGTCGCGCTTTAAAACCGGCAAAATTTCATGAGACCCATCTAGCTGGGGTAGACAATCAAGTAGCCCCTTTGTGTAGGGATGCTTCGCTTCGCCAAGTTTATCTGCATCTAATGTTTCCATGATTTTGCCGCCATACATGACAAGGATTCTGTCACAAAATGATGCAACCAGATTAAGGTCATGGCTTATCAATATCAGACCCATACCCCTGTCGCGGACCATGTCATCGAGTAGGGATAGCACCTGGAGCTGCACGGTTACATCAAGGGCGGAGGTTGGTTCATCGGCAATGATGACGTCGGGCTCAGGGATCAACATCATGGCGATCATGATCCTTTGTCCCATGCCGCCGGAAACCTGATGTGGGTAGAGGCGGTAGACTTTCTCCGGCTCGCGAATGCGGACTGTCTCCAGCATTTCCAAAGCCCTTTGACGAGCCACTTTGCGGCTTGCATTGGTATGAACCAAATAGGCTTCGGCAATCTGATCGCCGACCGGCATAACGGGGTTAAGGGAGTAGCGAGGGTCTTGCATGATCATGGATATGCGGTTGCCGCGGATTTCTCTTAGCGTGCGCCGATCGGCCTTTAGAATATCAACATCGCCAAGCTTCATAGTCTTGGCTGTTATGTGACCATTGGCAGAGGTAAGGCGGAGGATCGCGCGGCCGGTCTGTGATTTGCCAGAACCCGACTCACCAACGATCCCAAGTCGTTCCTGGCCAAGTTCGAAGGAAATGCCGCGAACTGCTTCCACTTCGCCTTTGGGCGTTTGAAAGGTCACGTGGAGGTCTTCGATTGTGAGAAGTGTGGGCGGCTTCACTTCCCATCTCCGCTTCTTGGGTCAAGGACATCGCGCAAGCCATCACCTAGCAAATTGAAGCCCATCGAGACCACGAGAATGGCAATGCCCGGAACAGTCGGGACCCACCATTGATCGAGAAGATATTGGCGCCCGGTCGAAATCATCGCGCCCCATTCCGGTAACGGCGGCTGCGCCCCAAGGCCGAGGAACCCCAAACCTGCAGCAGTGAGAATAATTCCGGCCATATCAAGTGTCAGACGAACAATGACGGACGAAAGGCAGAGCGGCACGATGTGCGAGAGAAGGATGCGGGTGGTCGACGCCCCTTGAATTTGCGCGGCCATAATATGTTCGCTGTTGCGGATCGTGAGCGTTTCTGCCCGGGCAATGCGTGCGAAGGGCGACCAGGTTGTTAGCGCGATTGCGAGTACGGCGTTTTCTAACCCAGGCCCAAGCGCGGATACGAAGGCGAGCGCAAGGATCAAACGCGGGAATGCTAAGAAAATATCCGTTATCCGCATCAGAATATTATCGACCCAGCCACCCAAAAAGCCCGCGATAGTCCCGATAGCAAGACCGATGGGGACCACGATGACCGTAACGAGGCCGACGATATAAAGGGTAATCCGCGATCCCCAGATAATCCGTTCAAAGATATCACGCCCTAACTCATCTGTGCCAAACCAGTGATCGCCGCTCGGCGCGGAAAGCCTGTTTGCAAGATCACGGGGCGTTCCGTCACTTTCTGTGATGAGGGGGGCGAAGAGGGCGACGAACAGCAAGCTCAAGATGATGAGCAAACCGGCCATCGCAATCGGATTGGCGCGAAAGGCCATCCAAGCGATGTAGGCGCGTTGGCAGCGCGCTTGAAAAACAGAGCCTGGTGAGTTCGAGAGAAGCCAGGACGTAAGCTTGCCTTCAGAGCGCTGCTTCTTTTTAAAGGCGATCTCTGTCATCCAGCGGCCCTCATCCCCGCGCTCTCGGATCGACAAAACGATAGAGGGCATCAGAGAGCATATTGATGCCGACGAAACAGAACCCGACGACGATCGTTCCACCGATCACGGCATTCATATCGGCGTTGAAGAGTGAATTAGTGATGTACTGTCCAATACCTGGCCAGGCGAATACCGTCTCAGTCAGCACAGAACCTTCAAGGAGCGACGCATAGGTGAGGCCGATAATCGTGATCAACTGAACCAGCACGTTGCGAAACGCATGACGCCAAATAACCGAAAATTCCGAAAGGCCCTTTACCCGCGCTGTCAGAACATATTCCTGGTTCAGCTGGTCCAACATGAAGCTGCGTGTCATGCGTGCGATATAGGCAAGTGCGAAAGTTGCCAGCATTGATGCTGGCAAAACCAAATGGGCGAGTGCGTTCTTAAAGATCTCCCACTCGCCTTGAAGGGCGGCGTCCAACAGAATGAAACGCGTTACCGGCTCGACGATCCCGTCGTAGTAAACCTCAATCCGTCCTGGTCCCGGCAGCCAGGATAGCTTTGCGTAGAAAACGAGAAGCGCCACCATGCCAAGCCAGAAAATCGGAACGGAATAGCCAAATAGCCCAATGATGCGAACGATATGATCGCCCAAACTGCCTTGATGAACAGCGGCAAATACACCCATGGGCACGCCGATAAAAATACCGGCAAGCGTGGCGACAGTGGCGAGCTCAAGAGTGGCGGGAAAGAAGTGGATCAAATCCTGAAGCACAGGGCGCGCCGTCATGATCGAGGTGCCGAGATCTCCTTGCAGCGTATTCCAAATATAGATCCCATATTGCTGCAATAACGGCTTATCGAGGCCCAAGGCCAGCCATGTTGCGTCATAGACTTCCTGAGGTGCCCGGTCGCCGACAATTGCTAGAACCGGATCGGCCGGCATGACACGTCCGATAATGAAGGTTATGGCTGTCAGACCGATAAAGGTGAGCGAAACCGTGAAAAGGAAATTCCCAATCCGCTTCAACGCGCGGCTTGAAAAGGGGGAGAAGCGGCGGCTTCTCCCCATTTCTTCAGACTTTGCCTCATCACTCATGGAGAACTGGGATACCCTATTCCTTGGTTACGGTCCGGTAGAACACCAAATCGAAGTTAGAACCGCTAACAAAGCCTTTGATGTTATTACGTAGCGCCACCTGTTCGTTATGCTGGAACATGATCGAGAAGGGCCCTACGCGCTGCACCTTGCGCTGCAGGTCTTTATAGAGCTTCTCGCGCTGCCCCAAATCTAGCTCGCGCGCCGCTTGCGCAGTGATTGCATTGATATCGGGGTCGAACCAGCCTGTGCGCCACGCCAATTTCCCTGTCAGCTTCGCTTCCGCGCGGTTATCGGGGTTGTCGGCGAAAGCATCTGCGTTTGAATGGGGATCGACGTAATCCGGCGACCAGCGCGCAATGATGAGCTCATGCTTGCGTGCACGATACTTTGGCCAAAGCGTTTTGCCTTCTGAGAGGATAATCTCCGTCTCGATACCAAGCTGCGAGAGGTTCTGTTGGATGACCTGGGCGATTTCTTGGAATGGTGATTGGTTCAAGGTGTCGATGGTGAGATTCTCACCGCCCGCGTAGCCCGCTTCTGTCAGGAGAGACATCGCCTTTGCCATATCGAAATTGAAAGGCTTTTCCTCCAACGCGCCCCATAATCCCGCAGGCCAAAAGGCCTGGTGAATTTGGTATTGTCCTTCGAGGAACGAGTTTGCCATGCCTTCGTAGTCGATCACATAACGAAGAGCTTCGCGCACCTTAGGGTGGCTTAAGAAGGGGTGGAGGTCATTGCTCGCCAAGTAAATCAGACCCGCCTTGGGATAGTTATTCACCGTGACATCATTGTTTCCGGCAAGCCCCTTGATCTGATCTGGTGTTAAGTTGCGAACCATATCCGCATCACCCTTTTCGATCAGCAGGCGCTGGGCAGAAGGTTCCGGAACATGACGCAGGATGACACGCTTTATGGCCGGGGCCCCGTGGCGATAGTTCGGATTTGATTCCAGCATGACCAGCTCATTGGCCTTGTAGGTTTTAAGTTGATAGGGGCCGGAGCCTGCAGAGTTCGTACGCAGCCAGGCATAGCCTAAATCACTATCGACCTCGTGACTAAGCACCAGCTCCTTATCGACGACCGAACCCACGCCTGCGGATAGTGCGTTCAGGACCAAGCCGGGGGAGATTTCCGCATCGATGGTGAGCTTGACGGTGCTCTCGTCGGTGGCCACCACCATGGAATCGACGTTATCGAGGTTCCAGCCGAACTGGGTGAATATGAAAACCGGTGTCTTATTAAGTTTGATCACGCGCTGAAGTGAAAAGGCGACATCCTCGGCGCGAAGGGGGTTTCCGGAATGAAAGGTCTGTCCGGAGCGAATTTTAAGGGTGATGGTCTTGCCGTCTTCTGAAATATCCGCGTTTTCGGTGACGCCGCCGACCAAGGTGGTTAGGTCTTCCAGCTCGAACATCATCACACGGTCATAGACGTTGGCGATCACCTCACCGGCGGTAAATTCGAAGACTTCTGCGGGGTCCATGGTGATGATGTCGCCGATGTTCTTGGCCATCACGAGCATATCAGGCGGCGTTTCCGCTGAGGCCAAGTTCGCATCCATGGCCGGTGCCGCGAGTGCCAGGGCGAGGCTCGTGGCCAATAGGTGGCGCCTTGTAATTTTGAGCATTTCTCCCTCCTCTTGATTCTTTTTGAGTTTCTTCTCAAGCGATATCGGCGAAGGAAAGACTGTGCCGTCGGCCTTTAAGGTCCCGAAATTACCCTGTCCCCAATAGTTACCTTGACCCAGGTGGAACCAGGCAAGGCTTCGTGATTTAGATTCTTGAGCGCCTTGGAGTCTGAGGGTGTAAGTATTGTCCGAAACTAGCCCAGGCCAAAGTCTTTTATTGGGGCCAAAGTCTTTTATTGGGAGGGCGGCTGAGAAAGGCTAGAGGACCTTGCCTTCGAAGGGATGCCAGCCTTCAGGATGTTCGATTTCCACGACCCAGATGTCGGGATCTCTGCGGATTGCCCGCTCGATATAGTCGTCGGCGTCCGCTTCGCCGACGGCCTCGCCCTTTAGGGCTGGAAGCCAGGCCTGGCGGCCGCTCGAATCGCGGGTCTGATTGAGGAGACGGCTGCCATTCGCCCCCATGGAGAGCTTTAAAAGCAAAAGCCCGCCCATCTTTTCGCCACGCTTAACCACTGTTGCCGGAATTCCTTC
>CAXMNO010000176.1:0-1848 GCA_964194655.1 uncultured Acidimicrobiia bacterium | reverse complement strand
TTTCCGGATCCTCTTCCATGACCTTTTCTAAGAGCGCGCTGGCGGACGCCACTTCATCGCGCTGCAAATGGATCTGGGCGAGCGATACCCATGCCTGCACCGCATGCCGGCCGAATTGGTTTTGGTCGAGGATGTCCTGGTAGACGATGACCGCTTTGTCCGTTAACCCCTCGGCCTGATAGATACCCGCCAGGACGAGAAGCAGGTCATCGTTTTCTGGCTCGATCGCCACATAGCCAATCATTTCGCTTTCGGCCGCCTTGAAGCTCTTTTGATTCAGCAAATAGTCGACCAAAAGCTGTTTGGGCTCATTATCTGAAGGAAACTCTGCAACCAGGTTGCGCAGCAGGTTCTCGCCGTCGTCCAAGCGTTCGTGGGCGATGTACTGACGGACCAACTCCTTGCGATAGTCAAAAAAGTCTGGTGCCAACTTAAAGAGCTCCAGATAGATCTTTTCTGCCGAGGCCAGGTCGCCATTCTCCAGGTGGAGGAGGATTTTTACGCGGCGAAGGTTCTGATTTTCCTGGTTGAGGTTGATCGCCGTGTCGAGGATGGCAATAGCCTCTTTGGTCTCGCCGCGATCACTGTGAAGGCGCGCGAGTATTCCGGCTGCGGCGACATGGGTGGGGTCCATCGCCAGTGCGGCCTTGGCCTCAGCCGCACTGTCTTCGAGTTCACCCCGGCGCAGTGCAATTCCGGCACGCAACGCATGAAGATCAGCCAAATCCGGTTCGATGGCGGCCGCCTCTTTGGCCATATCGGAGGCGAATTTCAGATTATTGGTTATGAGATAGATGTTGCCCAGCTTGATTATGGCACCAACATGTGTGGGATCTTGTTGGTACACGCGCTTAAATTTCTTCAGGGCCTTGGGTAGATTGCCTTCGATCTCGTCGATCAGGCCCAGATAGTAACGAGACTCCGAACCCCTGGGATTGATCTGAAGCGCGTTACGGAACTCGAGATCTGCTTTCTCGTAGTTACCGTCTTCAAAGAGCACCTTGCCACGGTCCACATACTTCGCCTCGCGTTCCGCGGGCTCGCTGCAGGCCACGAGAGCCAAGCCGGTGATAGCGACAATAAAAAAGGTCAGCTTACGAAACATTATATCTCAGAATTCTCCAATCGAGCCCACCGCAAACCTCCCGCGCGGGTTGGGTTGGGCCGAACAAGGTGAATGCCATATTAAGATGAAAGACGCCTTAAGCCGCACCAGATACCACGCTGCCCGGCCTACAGAAGCCCGCCACGCAGACCAATAATCAGCAAGGCAGTGAAGGTGGCAATTCTCAATACGATATAGCGATGGTGTGCGATGCTTATAAGATACTCGCAGGCATAAAAAAGAATGACCGCGCTGATCACCAGAAATCCGGCTGGCAGACCGGCAAAGATCTCTTTTGGCAAGACCGGGACCGCGAGGGCAAAGAATCCCACCAGCAAGTCCTGCGGCGTCACCTGAAAGCTTACACCTCGGATCGCCCTGATGCCGATCAAAGGAGCACTGGCGAGCAAGCCAAGCCAAATATGCACCAACCAGTACACACCGGCATAGCGATCGCTCAAGGGCAGGAGGGCAACGATCACCAACAAGCTGGCGACATAAACGCCGACCCGCGTGAAGAGATAGGTGGAGGGCCTCAAAAACAAAGCGGCGAACAAGATCAAGCCGGCGACGCTAACCGCGATCAACGAAATGTCACTCTGGAACTGACTTCCGAAGACGGCACCGAGCACGAGGAAAGCCGAAACCGCGATTTCAATGATGTGACTGATATTTTGCGACGTAGCGGGCGGTTCAACAGCCGGCGGCTCTTCTCCCTCCTGGCGTTCCCTTTCCCCATCTTC
>CAXMNO010000175.1:0-2425 GCA_964194655.1 uncultured Acidimicrobiia bacterium | reverse complement strand
AAGGCCTTTTGGATTATGGTGATTCTAGTGTCGATAGTGAGACGGGTACGCTGCAGGTCCGCGGCATTTTCGATAACTATGAGAAACCCCCGAGGCTCATACCAGGTCTCTTTGCGCGCGTACGCATGCCAATCCAAGAGCGCAAGGGCGCGCTGCTGGTGACAGAACGCGCCCTCGGCGCGGATCAGAGCGGCCGCTACCTTCTCATCGTAAATTCCGAAAATGAGGTAGAGAAGAGGGTGATCAGGACGGGGCAAAACGTCGATGGCCTTGTTGTCATTGAAGAAGGGTTGGAGCCTGGTGAAAAAGTGGTTGTAAAGGGCCTTCAGCGCGCGCGGCCAGGCGCGAATGTTGATCCCGAAACAGGGGACATGGCGGCTTTTAAAATCTCAAGTCTTCGTGGAAGTGATGGCTAACAAGAACTGGTGAGGAAAGGGGGACGATGCTGCCATGTTCACAAAGTTCTTCATCGATCGCCCGATCTTTGCCTGCGTTATCTCCATTCTAATCGTCATCGCCGGATTGGTCTCCTTCGGCGCGCTTCCAATCGCGCAGTATCCTGAAATCACGCCACCGACGGTGGCTGTGTCAGCTAGCTATCCAGGGGCCAACGCGCAAGTCGTGGCGGAAACGGTCGCCGCCCCCATCGAGCAGGAGGTGAATGGTGTTGAGAACATGCTCTACATGTCCTCCACCAGTGCAGGCGATGGGTCTTACAATTTAACTGTCACCTTCGAAGTCGGGACAGACCTCGATATCGCGCAAGTTCTGGTGCAAAACCGCGTCAAATTGGCTGAGGCCAACTTGCCCCAAGAAGTCACGCGCCAAGGGGTCAGTACGAAGAAAAAGTCCACAAGTATTATCCTGATCATTTCCCTTTCCTCGCCTGAAGCGAAATTCGACGGGCTCTTCCTCTCCAACTACGCGACCTTGCGGCTGCGTGATGCGCTGAGCCGCATCAAGGGCGTAGGCGAGGTCCAGATCTTTCCGCAAAGCGATTATTCCATGCGGATATGGCTTGATCCGCGCCAATTGGAATCTCGTAGGCTTTCCACGGATGATGTTTTAAATGCCATTCGCGAGCAGAATTTGCAGGTCGCGGCTGGACAAATTGGCCAGCCGCCGACGCCGGTGGGTCAAAATTTTCAGCTTACCGTCAATGTCCTTGGGCGCCTGACGGAAATCGAACAGTTCGAAGATATCATCATAAAAACAGGTGTGGATGGTGGGATCACGCGCCTAAAGGACATCGGTAGGGTCGAGCTCGGGGGCGAGAGCTATAGCGTCATTTCAAGATTGAACGGGGCGACGTCGGCCAGCCTTGCCGTATATCAATTACCGGGTGCCAATGCCCTGGACGTGGCTCATCAAGTCCGCGCCACCATGACCGAGCTCAGTCAGATTTTCCCCGAAGGCTTGGAATATGCCATTCCTTACGACACGACCGTCTTCGTCGAGCAATCGATTCAGGAGGTCTATAAGACGCTCATTGAGGCAGCGATCCTGGTCTTTTTGGTCCTCTTTATCTTTCTGCAAGATTGGCGCGCAACTCTCATTCCTGCAGTGACCATCCCGGTATCCTTGATCGGTACGCTGGCTGTCATGCTTGCCTTTGGCTTTTCGCTCAACATGCTAACGCTCTTCGGGCTTGTGCTCGCGATCGGCATTGTGGTCGATGACGCAATCGTGGTGGTTGAGGCAACGGCTGCACATATGGCAGTTGGCATGAAGGCCAAGGAAGCAGCGACCAAGGCGATGAGCGAGGTCGCAGGGCCAATTGTCGCAACCACGCTTGTTTTGCTAGCTGTCTTCGTTCCAGCCGCTTTCTTGCCTGGAATTACAGGCCAGCTTTACCGGCAATTTGCGCTGACCATTGCGATTTCAACGGTCTTCAGTTCGATTTGCGCCTTAACGTTAAGCCCCGCGCTTTCAGCCCTTCTCCTTCGGCCGCCGCCCGAAAAGAAGAACTTTTTCTCGCGCGGCTTCGATACCTTCTTCGCACGCTGCGAGACGGGTTATCAAACATTAATCAAAGGACTGCTGCGGCGCGCGGCTATCGCACTCCTCTTCTTTATAGGCATTTCGGTTGCGACAGGTTGGCAGTTTACGCAGATACCAACGGGCTTTTTGCCGACGGAGGATCAAGGCTATCTGCTGGCCCACGTGCAGCTTCCAGATGCCTCATCGCTTGAGCGAAGTGAAGAGGTACTGGCTAAAATAGACAAAATCCTGGCCCAAACCCCTGGGGTGAGAGAGTGGGTGACCTTCGGTGGCTTTTCCTTGATCGATGGGACGAATGCGTCAAATGCAGCGGCGATCTTCATCGTCATGAAGTCATGGGAGGAGAGAGCCGATCCAAGTATGAGCCAGGATGCGATTCTAGCTCACCTGCAGCGCCAATTTTACGGCGTTCAAGAGGCCATCG
>CAXMNO010000174.1:0-3666 GCA_964194655.1 uncultured Acidimicrobiia bacterium | reverse complement strand
TATCCGCACCAAGTCTCCGGTGGGCAGCAGCAGCGCGTGGTTATCGCCATGGCTCTGCTCTCCAACCCAACGCTCTTGCTGTTGGATGAACCGACGACAGCCCTGGACGTGACGGTGGAGGCCGGCATCGTCGAGTTGATCGGTGAGATTGCCGGTAAGTTCAATACGTCCATGGTCTACATCTCGCACAACCTGGGCCTCATTCTCGATACCTGCGACCGGGTGAATGTGATGTATTCAGGTGTCGTGGTTGAAAGCGGCACGGTGAAAGAGGTCTTCGATCACATGCGTCACCCCTATACAAAGGGGCTCTTCGGCTGCATTCCTCTACCTGGTGCGGATAAGCATGCAAAACCTCTGGTCCCCATTCGTGGGCAGCTTCCCTTGCCACATGAAAGGCCGCCTGGATGCTATTTTGGCCCCCGCTGTGACTTTTTCCAAGAAGGAACCTGCAATGTAGGTTCCATAGAAATGACAGTAGTGCCGAAAGAAGAAGGGCACACGGTGCGCTGTCGCCGGTGGGATGATATCGATTGGGCTAGCTACAAGCCCGTTGGCCTTAGCAGTGATGCTGCGGAAGCCGGCAACGAGGTGCTTTCGATCGATCAGATGAGAAAATATTACGAGGTAACGGACAACTCGATTGCCGCGATTTTGCGTGGTGAGCGAGTTCGCTACGTCAAAGCCAATGAGAGCATCAGCTTCAAGGCGCGGGAATCGCAGACTGTCGCAATTGTGGGCGAATCAGGCTGTGGTAAATCCACCTTCGCGAAGGTTATGATGGGGTTGGAGACGGCAACGGCCGGGGAGATTCTCTTCAACGGCCAAGATATCTCAAACTTTCCAGTCCAAAAGCGGTCACCGGAACTCATCGGCTCAATGCAGATGGTGTTTCAAAACCCGTTTGATACGCTCAACCCCAGCCACTCCGTTGGCTCACAGCTTGCCCGCGTCATTCGTAAATTCGGCGTTGAGTCGGACAAGGATAAAATTGAAGAGCGGGTGATGGAACTGCTGGACCTGGTGAAGTTGCCGCGCGATTTCGCAAGACGGCGTCCGCGTCAGCTATCGGGCGGTCAAAAACAACGCGTTGGTATTGCACGCGCTTTCGCTGGTAATCCGGCATTGGTGGTGGCTGACGAGCCGGTTTCGGCTTTGGATGTTTCAGTCCAGGCAGCCGTGACCGGTTTGTTGATGGATATTCAACGCACCTACCGCACGACGTTGTTGTTCATCAGCCATGATTTGAGCCTGGTCCGCTATCTCGCAGACCGCGTGGTTGTGATGTACTTGGGCCATATTGTGGAGCAGGGGACGACTGATGAGGTCTTCGCGCCGCCTTACCACCCCTATACCGAGGCGCTTTTGTCAGCGGTCCCGATTGCTGACACATCGGTCACCAAGAAACGCATCATTTTGGAAGGGAATCTTCCCTCCGTCATGGATCCGCCGAGTGGATGTAGCTTCAATACGCGCTGTCATCGGAAAATCGGGGACATTTGTGAAACGATAGAACCGCCGATGATCGAGGCCTCATTTGGCCACTGGATTGCTTGCCATATTCCGCTAGAGGAGCTTGAGAAGACGGAGCCGGTGATCGTGCTTTCTGAATCGCGCGAAGAGCCAGCGGCGGAATAAAGCCTTAAGCAGCTAAAAAGCAAAAGTCAGGGCCTCTGATTTATGATCTTTGATTAATCAGAGGCCCTCACTTTGTAATGCTTTAGGCGGCGAGCTGTATTTCCGTAGCTGAAACCTTTGCAAACGGTAAGCGGGCGACGACAAGCATCCAGTCCGCACCTTGTCTTTCCGCCCATCGGCGGAATTGAAGTTGGGCCGTGCGCAGGATATCTTCGTCGCTGCACTCCACCTCAGTTGCAACACGTTGGTAGATATCGAGATGAATGGCGTGCGCCTCATCATCAAGCTGTAACTTCACATCATATTCCAGCAAGGTACATCCCCCTTATCTTGCTGATTCCCCAGGCAAAAATCTAGGAACCTATTCCTTTCGAAATGGTTAACTAAAATTCGTGCGAAGGAGAGCTGTAGCACTGCTTAAACACCGACGTTAACATTTTGTTTATTATAAATTTTTACTTAAATTTGTGAACTACCCTGTAGTTTTATTCGAAATTGCGAATTTATCCTCTATTTGTATTTAAAGTTCACAGGAAAATTGGTTATGGCAGTCACTTCTACTCCAGGCCCAGTTGCTGGCCAAACGACACTACCGGAAATCACCACGACCGAGCAAACTACTGGCGATACAGGGGTGCGTGCACCGGCACCCACAGGTGAAACGGAAAGCGGCCGGGGCCAAAATGATCATGGTCGAGGCGGTAGAGCGCCGGCTGATCGTGGCCCTGCGCTTCGCGTGGAACTAAGCGAGGAAGCAGCGACCCTCTTAGCATCGCGCGATGCGCCTGGAAAATCTGGTAATTCCCCAGCGCAGTTGGCGCGGTCGTTGAAAGCCACCGCTGGCGAGGCGGTTGGCGAATATAAGAACTTCGGACAATTGGTCTCTTCTATTGCACGTGGTGAGTTCTCTCTCGCGGCTCCGAGTGATGCGGGCGTTCCTGATGAGGGGAGCGAAGCCGCCGCTGGAGATGCAGGTCCTGAGAGCCCCGAAGGTGGTGTCGTCATCGACGGTGAGGAAAGTGGGCTCCTAGTACAGCTTCTTGAAAAAGATGGGGTTGGGGTATCTCCAGCCGCGAGCGATGAAAGTGCCGTGGCGCTCGAAGCCTCCTTAGTTGAGCCAGAGCTATCGCTTTTGGATACACCGGTCTTGCCAGGCCTTGAAACAGAGGCTGCAGCCGTCGAGGAAAGCCTATTGGAAGAGCTTCTGGAAGCAAGCGCAACGTCAAGCAGCGATAGTTAGAGGTTCACTGTTCGCACCCTCACGCGCAAGAACTCTTAGAGTGTCGAAACCTTCATCCTTTTCTAAGGCCTTTGCGGCAAAACTGGCAGTCGTTTTTCCTCACTTATAAGGCTGAGCGAGCATGAATCAGTCGGCAACTGCCAATCAGGTTACGTTACTCTTGAAGAGTAAATCGACAGAGGAACGTGAGCGAATTGCAAATAGCCTCAAAAACAGCCTCGACACCGACGGGGTTGCCCTCGACCGCCATGTCACGGAAGAACTAGCGCGTCAATTGGCCGAAGATTCGATTGAGCGTGTGCGCCTCACCCTGACCCAAAGCCTGAAACACAGCCGATTTTTGCCGAAAGACGTTGCTTATAAGATAGCGCTCGATATCGAAAGCGTCAGCGTTCCCTTTTTAGAGGTCACAGAAGTCTTCGATGAGGAAGAACTCTGCCGTATCATTGAGGAGGTGAGCGATGGTGCGCGTTCAGCGATAGCGCGGCGGGCGGACATTACGCATAAAGTCAGCGAGGCTTTGGCCGGCTACGGCGGTCTTGGAGTGGCATTCCAGCTTATTGCCAATATAGAGGCTTCGATATCCGAAGACGCCTATAAGTCGATGATGGTGCGGCACCAAAAGGCGGGTGCGCTTTTCGAAGAAATCGCGCGCCGACCACACCTTCAAAATGAAGTCGTTGCCATCCTCATAAACCACGTTTGAGCGCACCTGCGCGGCAAGCTGGTGCAAGCCTACGGTGTCAAACTGGATTTCATCAGCCCGATTGTTGAAGAGGCGCGCGGCA
>CAXMNO010000173.1:0-3080 GCA_964194655.1 uncultured Acidimicrobiia bacterium | reverse complement strand
TTTTCCAAGGCGAACGTACCAAAACGCTTGCGAAGACGTTGGCTGGCGCGCCTGGCCGTTACGCTGTCGGCACCCACAAAGAAAATATTGTCCAGAGACATGGCAAACAGCCGGATGGTTGGGCTCTGTTGGATAGAAACTAAAATATTTGCGCGACGTCAGCGCGATGTATGGCACACATTTCTTGGAGGCGCTGGCAATGAGACGGTTTTGCGCACCTCCCCACTGACACCGGAAAATCCTTTACTCCGCTGGCTTTTCTGAATCAGAAGCGTCTGCGTCAGAATTATCAGCATCGGAAGTGTCGGTTTCGGCGGCCGTTTCAGCCGACTCTTCGTCCGGTTGCCCCGACTCTTTCTCGGCGTTGGGGTCGAATGATGAGGGAAACGGCGTTTCGACATTATCGTCGTCATCGTCACCGGCCCGCGAGACGCGGCGGCCCTGTGCCTGCATTTCTGCTTCTTCGTCGCTTCGCGCCACATTTGCCCGCACCGTGACCGAAACTTCCGGGTGCAATCTGACAATTACGTCGTGCATGCCAACCGTTTTGATGGGCCGTGCGAGCTGAACCTGCTTACTTTCTACGGTAAAGCCAGCCTCGGTTATAGCCTGGGCCACATTTCGGACCGTAACGGAACCGTATAGCTGGTCGTTATCGCTGGCTTGACGGACCACGACAAAGGCAAGCCCATCAAGCTTGGTGGCCACGCTTTCCGCTTCGCTGCGCTGTTCCAGATTTACCGTTTCAAGCTGTGCGCGTTGGCCATCAAAGGATTGGCGGTTTGCTTCGGTTGCTCGCAGGGCTTTTTTTTGCGGCAACAGATAGTTACGGGCAAATCCTGGCTTTACTGAAACCACATCACCCATCTGACCGAGTTTCTCGATACGCTCGAGAAGGATTACATCCATCACTCATCCTCCTGGTTAGTGCCGGGCGCTACAAAGCGCTGACGCAATGAAGTCCATTGTTCCGCAACGCCTAAAAGGATCAATAGCGCCATAATTGGCAGCGAAATGTTGACCAAGACAAAAAACAGGAACAACGCAAAATAAATGGCCACCAGCACCAATCTTGGATTTGGTGTACGTCGCGAAAGCGTGTGTATAACCGTAAGTCCCAAAAGAAGAAAGGGTATTGAAACGACCATAATCGCAATTTGACCAAGAACTCCAACCGTGCCTGGGAGAACAGCGACCACCACTGCAGCTGCCAGGGCGCCGCTAAGCCACTTAGGAAGCTCCATTGTGACGTAAGAAGGCGTTGGCCGGCGTGCTAATCCTGCCTGGTTTAGAATGCCCTGCGTAATTGCTGCAAAGATAATCAAAATGAGGAGGTGGGTAGATAGAAGGAAGCCCACGAGCAGCGGGGCCATTCGATCTATGGCCACAGCAAATACATTTTTTACCAGGGTTCTTTCCTCATCCGATCGGAAGTTTGCATCTGACTGATCGAGTATTTGGCCGAATATCTCGCGCAAATAATTTCGGGAAACCGCCTCCATCGTATCGGTTGAAATTGCGAAATAGATCGCGATACACGCCAAAATCAAGATAGCGTAGGCCGTGAGCCATGCTAAAATCTGGCCGGGCGGATACCAGTCAAGGGTATTGGGGGTGGCGCCAGGCTGAGAAATGAGTGCTTGGCGAATGATCAGCAACGCGGGCAGTGCGGTGCTGACGATAAAAAAGAGAGCGCTGAGACCGTTGAAATTCAGCAGTATGAAAAGAGCGGCTATTCCAGCCGAAATTCCGGCAAGGGCTGAACCGAGGGATAGACCCACCGCGAGAATAGGGGCGGAGCCGAACGACCCAATGCTAAGGATTGCACTAGCAATTCCGCCAATGAGAGCGAAGAGGAGCCCTCTTGAAGCGCCCAATGAAGATCCCGCCGCCTTTAATCGAGGACGAAGGGCAGAAGTGCCAAAATTCGCGCCCTCTTGATCGCGCGCGCCAGTTCACGCTGCTTTTTCGATGAAACGGCGGTAATCCGTCGCGGAACAATCTTGCCGCGCTCAGAGATATACCTCTGGAGCAGCTTGGTGTCCTTGTAATCGATCTTGGGCGCGTCGGGTCCGGAGAACGGGCAGCTTTTGGGCCGGCGAAAAAATGGACGGCGTCCCCTCATGTCTCGACTCCTTTGGTATCAATGCCTTCTGAGACGTCGCTGACACCATCGTCCTTAGCGGCATTATTGTCATCAGCCGCCGCGGCCACCGTCACCGGTTTGTCGTCCGGCCGGCCTCTATCGTCACGGCGCGGCCGGTCATCGCGACCATCGCGGCGTGGCCGGTCATCGCGCGCGCCTTTGTTGCGCATCATGATTGACGGTTCTACTTCCAGCTCATCGACCCGGATGGTCATGAACCGCAATATATCTTCATTGAGAAGCATATTGCGCTCCAACTCTTTTATCGCGGCTGGCGGCGCATCAAGATTGAGCAGTGAATAGTGGCCCTTTCGGTTTTTCTTTATCCGATAGGTTAGCGTCTTGAGACCCCAATATTCGTTTTTGGTGACCGAACCACCATTTTCAGATGTGATTGCCGTAAGGCTTTCGGTTAGCGCTTCCACCTGGGCCGCGGAAATATCCGGGCGGGCGATGAACACGCTTTCATAATAAGGCACGTTCGCAACTCCTCGTCATATCATAACTATACCAAAATGGTACGTTTGGCGGCGTACCTTTTCCACTTCCAGTATGTCGTTTGGAAACTTTTTATCGTTCCATTGGGCCTAGGTCACACCCAGGTTCCTCAGGGCGCGCAAATATACACGAAACGTTGGCCTGTGCAAGCGTTGGAAACACTTGGTTCGATGCTTGACACGGAGACGCCGAACGCTATCACTTGGGCGCCAACAACGATATTTAAAAAGGATAGTTCAATAGATGGCTCTGGCGTTCGTATTTCCCGGTCAGGGATCGCAAGCCGTCGGGATGGGACAGGCGCTTTCTGAAGCCTTTACCGTTGCCCGGCACATTTGTGAAGAAAGCGATGATGCGCGTGAACAACGCTTATACCGGCTGATGTCAGAGGGACACGAGGCAGAGCTGACGTTGACGGAAAATGCCAAGCCAGCCC
>CAXMNO010000172.1:0-7945 GCA_964194655.1 uncultured Acidimicrobiia bacterium | reverse complement strand
GTGGGGCGCTTTTCCCCTTGGGTGCCTTAGGTCACCGACTCATTATAGATGATGGTGGGATAGATGATGGCGGGCTGGGGCGAGGAGGCAAAAGTCCCTCCGCTTAAAACCCAGCGGTGCTTTGGATTAACGGCCGGTTTCCCGCACCTTTCCAAATCGTCACCCCTCGCTTGACGCGGGGTCCAGAATTGCGGCACCGCGTAAGATAGCCTGCTTGGCGAGCAACCAACCCAGTTCCGTTGGACCCCCGGATTAAGTCCGCAGGTGACGAACCTTCCTCCTCGTCATAACCACGAAATATGAGCCAGTGGCGCCTATTCCGCATCCATCCGGCCCATGAAGCCGAATGTATGTGTTTTCAGGTCCTTCACAACCCGATACCCACGACCGAACTTTCGTATTTGGATGCGACCAAGAGCCGCCTCGAGCTCTTTGGAGACATGGGCCAACCTTACCCGGATTGGATGCACGCTAACGTAAGGTCGCTGGACCACGAATAAAGATCTCCATTTCGCCTGATGAGGATGTTGGAAAACTGGACTTTCAAAGACGGTGTGAGAAAGTGGTTTGCAGGGAAATAATTCATGGTCATAAAAATGGGGCCATAGGTTGATCGCAAACTCGATAAAAGGTGGTATGGTAAAGCTCATGAAATATAAATTCTTGGTAGTATTTGTTCTGATTTTGGTCAGTGGGTGCGTCACATCTTTAAACCCAATTCAAGAAGAATCTCAACGTATTAAAGACCCTTCACTTGCTGGGGTTTACGTAGGGCCAGAGAAGGAAGTGTTCATTATAATGCCGCCTGACGAATCCGCCTTGTATAAAGTGATTATAACTGATGACGGAGATGCAGCTTCTATATTTGAAGTTGCCTTGACAAAAATTGAAGATAAGCACTACCTTGACTTTTACCCGTTAAGCTGCCCGGGCCAGAAAGGCTTTCTGGCGCTCCATTTTTCAGCTTGGCACACTTTCTTTCAGGTTGACCTGAAATCCGATGGCATCGAGTCGAGAACTGTAGACTCGCAATGGTTGGATTCGTATACGGATGAGAATCCTTCCGCACTCCTGACCCATGGATTGAAAATCCTCGCCCCGACGGATGAGCTGCGAGGCTTTATTGCGAAGCACAACGGACTGTTTAAATCCGAGCCAAGGCTCTACAAACGGCAAAGCTTGATTGAGTGAGGCAGGATTCATCGTTCCTGCCTTAAGGCTGCGTGCCTCATGAATCTGCTTGACAGGTAGGCCTGATATCCCTTAAAGCCGCCCTCCTTCCCGATAATTTTGCGCGTACCTTTTCGGCCCAGGAGAAAATGCTTTGGCACCCTTTGCTTCCGCATTGGCGCTAGATTTCAGTGACCGCGACGGCCAAATTGAGGGCCGTTACCCCTCATCACGCGCGGTGGTGTCGGACTTGCGGCCGAGCGAGCCGGTTCACTGCCTTTATCCTGAAGTTTTAAAAGCGCGAGCTGCTCAGTTTCTGAGTGGCTTTCCTGGTCGCGTTCTCTATGCCGTCAAGGCCAATCCTGACCCGCGCGTCTTGCGTTTGCTTTGGGGTGCGGGGGTAAGGGATTTCGATACCGCATCAATTCCGGAAATAGAGACTGTTAAAGCGCACTTGCCTGAAGCGCGTTGCCATTTCATGACACCGCTGCGCTTACCGGGAGCTGCAAGTGTGGCTTATGCCCACTATGGGGTCAGAAGTTTTGTGGTCGATCATCCAGATAATCTGGGTCCCTTACTACAGGAACTGGAAGGCTGCGGCGACGCACGCGTTTTTGTTCGCCTTGCTGCTTCCCATGGCGAGGCAACCTTCGATCTTTCCGTTAAGTTCGGTGCAGAGCCAGCACTCGCCGTAGCGTTGCTCCGCGATGTGAAGAAGGCCGGTTTCGAGCCCGCGCTCGCGTTCAACGTGGGTTCGCTCGTCGCGCGCCCTGCTGCTTATGAGAGTGCATTTGCGTTAGCGCGGTGGGTTTTGGAGGAAGCGGAGATCAGACCTAGCGTCGTTGACGTCGGCGGCGGCTTTCCTGTCGCTTATCCAGGGGTGGAGACTGCGCCATTGGGAGATTTTTTCGCCGCCGTTGCGAAGGCCCGCGAGATTCTGCCGCTGGCCGAAGGGGCCGAGCTGTACGGAGAGCCGGGACGGGCTCTCGTTGCCGAGGGAATGAGCCTTTTAACCCAGGTTCTGCTTCGCAAGGAAGACGCCGTTTATCTAAATGACGGGCTTTATGGTGCGTTGAACGAGGTCGGCCTTTCAGGCGGCACGATTTGCTTTCCATTCCGCGCTTTTCGCTTGGACAGCGGCGCGGTAAGCGAGCTCACTTCAAGGGCAAAGCCACTTCGCGTCTACGGTCCGACATGCGATTCGATGGATGTCTTACCGCACCCTTGGAATTTGCCGGAGAATTTGCAGCGCGGCGATTTTTTGGAATTTGGCATGGCTGGAGCCTACTCACTAGCTGTCCGGACGCACTTCAATGGATTTACCCATGGCGGTATCGTTGAAATCGAAGGGCATTCGGCCGTCCCACCGGGCTTTCAGGCGCAAGCCGGGGAGCGGAAATTGAGCCCGGTGCCAACGGCTATCTAGATACATTTTCGTGAAGTCACGCTTTTCCGAGAGAGGGATGCAAGACCGGACTACTGGAAGTAGGCATCAAGCGCGTGTACACTATAGAGCACTTCACGAATCCTGAGGCGATCACCGTCCTCAGTTCTGAAATTTCTATGGTGTGGGTGATGAAAATTGCCGCATTTTGCTTTTTCGGGTTGCTCGTATTGGCGTTCATTATGGCGTTTCGTGAATCCATGCCTGGCCCATTGGCTTCGATTGGGTATGGATTAGCTCAAAGCCTGGAGAGTATTATCGAGGCTATGCGCGGTTTTTTCGCTTTTAATCGAGCTCAGTAACTCGAACTGTACAATTTAAATAAAATTATTCATAAATTTATTTATAATTCCCCTAAAATATTGATGAAAAACAAAATAAAATCGAAACGATTATTGTTGAAATTAAGAAAGAATTCCTACAATTATTATCCGTGAACGCGGGACAATTGGAGGAAATATCATGAATACTGTTCAAAATTTTCTGACAGACGAATCTGGAGCAACGGCTATTGAGTATGGGCTGATCGCTGCCCTGGTTTCAATCGCCGCGATTGGTGCAATGGGTGCCTTGGGCAACAGCCTGGGTGACTTGTTCAATACGGTTGCAAGCGAACTCGATACCGCGAATAGCTAATCACACCGCGATCGAAGATTCTTTGAACATGGCCAGAGAACTCCTCGCTGCTTTGATTTTGTGGATGACGATCGGTGCTATCGCTCCTGCGGTCGTTGGGGCGGTAGTTTACCGGAACCACAGATTGGTGGGGGCAGCTCTTGGATTTTGTTTTGGGGTGATTTTGACGCCCATGGTCTTTGGCCTGTTCTTGCCCTGAAGCCCAAAGTATAACTTAAACTGGAAGGCTGGCTCCATAAATTGGCGCCAGCTTTTTTGTGCTGGCACCTAAGTGTTATAATAGCCCTCAGGGCCTAACTGATAATCTTTGGCTTATGGTAAGCTCTAACCCGCGCCCATTTCAGACAGAGGCGCTCAGGGATCGAAAGAGAGAAATATTTGATGTCGGAGCTAACGCTTGCCTTCGGACTCTCGTTTGAGGCTCTCTATAGCCGCGACGGCATTGCCCACCTGGATGGTGCCTTTGTGACGCACTTAGCCGACGTGGATGCGGGCCTTCACGCGCGCTTTTTGGCAGCGCGTACAGCACCTGAAGATCTTAGCCTGAAGGACGAGTCTGATTTACTGCTCGACCTTGCCCCACATTTAGACGATTTCCTGGGTGAGCTTTTTGGTATCACCGCGCAAGTACGGGCTTTGGCCGCGCGCCATGATGAATTAGCGCCGCTCTATTCGGTAAAGCGGCTTTTCGTGCAGCGTCAAGCGGTAAAGAAGATCAAGCTTGATGAAGCAGGGGCCATTGATGGTCCAGCTCTTGAGGTGGAACTTGAGGGGCTTATCGCGGCGCCGGTCACCGAACTTTCCTTCGCAAAGGCTGTGAGCGAGTGGGAAAAAGACCGCGACGCCAATGCCGAGGCCTTGGAAAAAGCACTCGCCTACGCCGCTTGGGCGACTTTGAGCGAGGAGGGGCAAGAACGATGGGCGGAAGCTATCCTCTTCAACGTGCCCCAAAAAATCGACCCGATGCATCTTGTGCCGGTGGAGACGGAAGTACGAGACGGCGTCACGGTGCTGAAGCTGCCGCAAGACCATCTGCGTCGGCGCGAAGGTTTCGATCTGACCGATGAAGGCATGGACCTACGCCAGGCACTTGATCATGCGAATTACTGCATTTGGTGTCATAATCAGGGTAAGGATTCCTGCTCGAAGGGCTTAAGGGACCGGAAAAGCGATGCTCTTCAAAAGAATACTTTCGATGTCGCCCTAACCGGTTGCCCGCTGGAAGAAAAAATCTCCGAAATGAATTTGGCAAAGGCGCGCGGGCATGTCTTGGGCGCACTGGCCATTGTTGCCGTGGATAATCCCCTTTGTGCGGCAACGGGACACCGGATCTGCAATGACTGTATGAAAAGCTGTATTTATCAGCGCCAAGAGCCCGTCGATATTCCCCAAATCGAAACACGCACACTCAAAGATGTCCTAGAGCTGCCTTGGGGCTTTGAGATCTATAGCCTTCTGACACGCTGGGTGCCGCTTGATTTGCGCCGCCCGATCCCCCGCAAGGAAAGCGGCTATAAGGTTTTGGTCGTAGGGCTAGGACCTGCGGGCTTCAATCTCGCCCACCACCTGATGAACGACGGTCACACGGTGGTGGCTATTGACGGTTTGAAGATCGAGCCACTCGATCCAGCAATTTCAGGCGTTGAGCCTTTAGGCAAGCGCGTGCCCTTCCGCGCGATCAAGGATATAGCTGAACTAACAGAGCCACTTAGCGACCGTCGTCTCGCTGGCTTTGGCGGAGTTGCGGAATATGGCATCACCGTACGTTGGGACAAGAATTTCCTCAAAATCATCCGTTTGCTGCTGGAACGGCGCGCGGAATTTGCGATGTACGGCGGTATCCGATTTGGCGGGACCATGACGATTGAGCAAGCTTACGAGCTAGGCTTCGATCACATTGCACTTTGTGCCGGTGCCGGGCGCCCAACTTTCATACCCATGCCCAATTCGCTCGCAAAAGGCGTGCGCATGGCATCCGACTTCCTGATGGCTCTTCAGTTAACGGGGGCTGCCAAGCGCGATTCAATCGCGAACCTCCAGGTCCGTTTGCCGGTGATCGTGGTTGGCGGTGGTTTGACCGCCGTGGATGCGGCCACCGAAGCACTGGCCTACTATCCGCAGCAGGTCGAGAAATTCCTAGCGCGCTATGAGACGTTAATCGCAGAGCGTGGGCGCGCCGCGGTTCTGGCTGACTGGTCGGAGGAAGAAACAGAAACCGCCGAAGAATTTCTCACCCATGCCAAGGCCATTCGAGGGGAGCGAACACTTGCAGAAAAAGAAGATCGCGAGCCGCGAATTCGCGAGCTGCTTCAAACCTGGGGTGGCTCGACCCTGGTCTATCGCCGCCGCTTGATCGACGCGCCGTCCTATACTGGAAATCATGAAGAGGTCGCAAAGGCGCTCGAAGAGGGGATTGGATTCGCTGAATGCCTGGCTCCCAAGGCGGTTGATGTCGATCTTTATGGACATGCAAAGTCGATCCAGTTGGCACACACGGCTGTGGGTGCAGATGGGCGGCTTCGCGAGACAGGCGAGTGCTCAATTCTTCCAGCGCGGACGGTTTTGATCGCGGCGGGCACGCAGCCCAACACTGTCCTTGCGCGCGAAGAGCCGGATTTGGTTCCCGGCCTCGATGGCAAGTACTTCCAAGCATTCGATATCGAAGGCCATATCGTGACCCCCGAGCGCATCTCAAAGCCAGGCTCGGTCGACGTTTTCATGGCGCATTTTCCAGGCGGCAAGGCCATGACTTTTTGGGGCGATCTCCACCCTTCCTTTGCTGGAAATGTCGTGAAGGCCATGGGCGGTGCCAAGCAAGGCTATCCGCAAATCACGGAGAAACTGAGCCAGCTCGCACCAGGGCCTGTTTCAGGCCAGGAATTGATCGAGCGCCTGGATAGGGAAATGCGCGCGACTGTGAAGGAGGTCATCCGCATTACGCCCGAAATTGTCGAGATTATCTTGGAAGCGCCCATGCAGGCACGCGGTTTCCGCCCAGGCCAGTTCTATCGATTGCAGAATTTCGAAGCGCTGGCCCCTGCTTGTGAAGGGACAACCCTTGCCATTGAAGGCTTGGCTTTAACCGGGGCTTGGATCGATGCGGAAAAGGGGCTCATCTCCACCATTGTTCTAGATATGGGCGGTTCTTCTTCTATCTGCGCGCATCTGGAGGTGGGGGAGCCGGTGGTCCTCATGGGACCGACAGGCGCGCCCACGGAGATTCCCTCTGGTGAGACCGTTGTGCTGGTCGGCGGTGGTCTTGGAAACGCTGTGCTCTTTTCAATAGGGCAAGCCCTTAGGGCGGCGGGCAATCGCGTGCTCTACTTCGCTGCTTACAAAAAGCTATCGGATCGCTATCACGTGGAAAATATCGAGGCAGCAGCCGATGAAATCGTCTGGTGCTGCGAGGAGGCGCCTGGGTTTGAAATTACCAGGCAAGAGGATAAGACTTTTACCGGCAATATCGTGCAAGCGATGCTCGCCTTTGCCACTGGTCAATTAGGTGAAGGCCAGATCGCGCTGACCGAGGCTGATCGCATCATCGTTATAGGATCGGACCGGATGATGGCAGCGGTTGCAGCATCGCGCCATGACGCACTCCAGCCTTATTTCAAGCCGGGGCATAAGGGAATCGGCTCCATCAATTCGCCAATGCAATGCATGATGAAGGAAATCTGTGCCCAGTGCCTTCAGCTCCACCGCGATCCCCGCACGGGCGAGGAGCGGGTTATCTTTTCCTGCTTCAACCAGGACCAGGACCTGGATCACGTCGATTTTGGAAGCCTTGCGACACGCCTTTCGCAAAATGCAGCTCAAGAGAAGGTCACCCGCCAATGGATCGGGCGTTGCCTCTCTAAAAGGCCAAAGCCACCAGCTGCGGC
Source organism: uncultured Acidimicrobiia bacterium (assembly GCA_964194655.1). Classification (GTDB taxonomy): domain Bacteria; phylum Pseudomonadota; class Alphaproteobacteria; order Kiloniellales; family Kiloniellaceae; genus JAJFGK01. The sequence continues at coordinate 814 of CAXMNO010000172.1, read as the reverse complement.
TGCGGAATAGGGCGGTCTAGAGCACGTTTAGTAAATTCTGAATCACTAAATGTGCTCTAAACTATTGTTGTCGCGCGCTTTGCGAGCGCAAAACCGCACACACTTTTGCTGAAAGCGCTCTAGCGCGCTTCCTCCTTGAGGGCATCGTAGAGCTGTTTGACCAAGCGCTTTCGTGGATTTTCCATACGCTCCAAAAGGCCAAGCGTGCGATGTAGGGGCGGATCTCCAAACGCTATGGCCCTTATGCCTTTGGGCAAGCTTTCCGTCTTATGACGGCGAGGGATGACGGAAACGCCAAGCCCGCTTTCGACAAGCCGCGCAATGCCCTCCAGGCTATCGACCTCCATCTGCGGTTTGACGGCGATGCCCCTGCGCGCGAGCTCTCCATCGATGAGGCGACCGGCCCAGGCATAGCGGCGAAAGCGAATAAAGGGTCTGCCTTCAAGAAGCTCTCTGTCTGTTTCGCCGGGCGTATCGGCGGGCGCGATGGCGATGAGAGGTTCGCGCACAAAGGGGTACCAGCAAAGTCCCGTGGCGATTTCACTCGGCTGCGTGACGGCGGCGGCATCCAATTGTTCTTTCAAAACCAGCTGTTCGAGATCATGGGAAAGGCCAGTAGAAAGGCGGATTTTCAAGCGCGGATTTTCCGCTCTAAGGCGCTTTAAAGCAGGTGGCAAAATGCCTGGCACGATGGTTGGAAGGGCGCCAAGGCTGAGAGAACCTGCAACGGGTTCGGCGCGGAACCCCTCGGCCAGGCTTTCCCATTGCTGAACGACGCTGCGTGCCCGTTCGACCAAGGCGCTGCCTTCTGCAT